>CAYQZO010000086.1:0-7377 GCA_964421925.1 uncultured Acidimicrobiaceae bacterium | reverse complement strand
AGCACCCTGCCCGGTGGAGGGCATGAATCGCGTCATCAGCGAGCTGCACATGTCCGAGGTGACCATCGCCTACGGCATGACCGAGGTGTCTCCGGTGGCCACCCAGACCCTCCGCCACGACCCGGTCCAGCGCCGGGTGGGTACCGTCGGCATCGCCCATCCCCATGTGGAGATCAGGATCGTGGACCCCGACACCGGAGCGACGGTGCCGACGGGATCCAACGGGGAGTTCTGCACGCGGGGCTACTCGGTGATGCAGGGCTATTGGGAGGACGAGGAACGCACCGCCGAGGCCATCGACGAGGACGGGTGGATGCACTCGGGTGATCTGGCCACCATGGACGAGGAGGGCTACGTGCAGATCGTGGGCCGGCTCAAGGACATGATCATCCGGGGCGGGGAGAACATCTACCCCCGCGAGATCGAGGAGTACCTGCTCACCCACCCCGACATCGTCGACGCCCAGGTCATCGGAGTACCCGACGAGAGGTTCGGGGAGCAGGTGATGGCCTGGGTCAAGCTGCGGGCGGGTGCGCTGGTCACCGAGGAGGACGTGATCGCCTACTGCACAGGCCGGATCGCCCACTTCAAGGTCCCTCGCTACGTGCGCTTCGTCGACGAGTACCCGATGACGATCACGGGCAAGGTCCAGAAATTCAAGCTCCGCGAGATGGCGACCGCAGCGCTCAGTCGCTGATGGCGGTGGGCTCGACGGCGACCTCCTGCAGGTCGCGCACCGCGGCCGTCAGGTGGGCGAGCGCCTCCACGTAGTCGCCCTTGGTGGGTCGACCCGAGCCGATGTCGACGGCGACGTCCTGTGCCGCCGCCTCCAGGCGGTACAGCGCATCGCGGAGCCGGTCCCAGGTGTGCCGATCGAGCAGGACCTCGTTGGGAGACAGCCCGCGCCGCTGTGCCTCCTTGCGGGCCTCGTAGGCTCGCTGGCGGTGGCTGCGCCGGCAATAGCGGGCCGGCCTGCCCGGACCGGCCGACGCCTTGACCACTCCCCCACACCACGCACACTGCCCGGCAAATTTCGTCACAGTGTCGATATGTTACCCGGCAGGCTCCGTTCCCCGGTTGACCGGTGGCCGAGGCGAACCGGATCTCAGCCGCGACCACCGGCCAGCATCGCCGCGTAGGCGGAACGCTTCAGCTGCGCCATCGCCGCCACCCCCACCGCCGGGCCGAGCGCCAGCCAGGGGAAGGCCCACTGCCATCCGAAGCGGTCGGCGAGTGCGGGCACCCCGGCGATGGTGACGACGGTGAGGAGGAAGCCGAGTCCGGTCTGCAATGCAAGCGCGGTTCCGCGCTGCTCGGGGGCGGCCGTCTCCGTGACCATGGTGGAGAACTGAGCGGAATCGGACACGACGGTCAGCCCCCAGAGCAGGAAGACGGGTACGACCAGCAGCGGGGACAGCCCGAACAAGGCAACGCTTGCCGCGGCACATGAGCCCGAGATCGCCATCGACCCACCTGCGACGAGCGTGCGTCCCACCCGGTCGGCCAAGAGCCCGGCGGCGTACGATCCGAAGCCGCCGACGGCGATGATGGCAAACGTCGCCGTCGACACCCACGCATCGCCGAACCCTCCCTCCGAGGCACTCGCCGCCAGCCACGCCGCGGTCCACGTCCACATGGCATAGAGCTCCCACATGTGGCCCAGGTAGCCGTAGGTGGAAAGGCGAACGCCGTGGTTTCGGATCACCGCCCCGACCTGGGCGAAGGAGAACGGCGAAACCGGGACCTCGTGGGGCCCGTCGTGGACCCCGAAGGTCATGGCGACGGCGGCCACCAGCGTGAGCACGGAGGACACGAGGATGACGCCCTCCCAGCCCAGCCCAAGGCCGCGAACGAGATGGGGCATGGCGCTGCCCACGGTGAGCGCGCCCACCAGGGCCCCGAGGGCCATGCCGCGCCGGGCGGTGAACCAGCCGGCCATCACCTTGAGCCCGCTCGGGTACACCCCGGCGAGGAGGGCGCCGGTGGCGAACCGGAGGCCGAAGGCGATGGGAACGGTCGAGGCGGTGACGAGGAGGAGGGCGGCGTTGACCGCGGCGGCCGCGACCGCGGCCAAGGTGAACAGGCGCCGCGCCGGAATCGCATCGGCGATGCCGCTCACCGCGATCCCGAGTGCCCCGGCAACGAAGCCGAGCTGGACGGTCAGGGTCAGCCAGGCCACCTCGCCGACGGTGAGAGCCCACGTCTCTTCCAGCTGGGGGGCCACCGCCGACGCGGAGAACCACAGGCTGAGGGCGAACAACTGTGCGGCGGCAATGCCGATCAGCGCCCGACGCTGGGACTGCCGATCGGTCGCGGTCATGCCGGCCAGACGATACTGGGGCGACTACGAGGACGGAGCACCACGATGCCGAAGTACGAGTCGATCGACTACCACCCGCGGCCCCGTCCCGACGACATCGTCACCGCTGCCCGTGCCGTGTACGAAGAGATGGACACCCGGCGGTCGATACGGACGTTCTCCAACGAGCCCGTCCCCCGTGCCGCCGTCGAATACGCCATCCAGGCCGCGTCGACGGCACCGTCGGGCGCCCACCGCCAGCCCTGGACCTTCGTCCTGGTGGGAGATGCCGACACCAAGCGTGAGATCCGCCTCGCCGCCGAAGCCGAGGAGCGGGAGAACTACGAGGGTGGCCGGCTTCCTCCGGAGTGGCGGGAGGCGCTCGAGCCGCTCGGCACCGACTGGCACAAAGAGTTCCTCGAGACCGCACCCTGGCTGGTGGTGGTGTTCGAGCAGCGCTACGGGTTGACCGCCGACGGTGAGCGATCCCACAACTACTACGTCAAGGAGTCGGTCGGCATCGCCTGTGGCCTGTTCATCACCGCCCTGCACCGAATCGGTCTGGTGACGCTGACCCACACCCCGAGCCCGATGGCGTTCCTGTCGAGATTGCTCCACCGGCCGCGCAACGAGCGGCCCTTCATCCTGTTTCCGGTCGGGTACCCCGCCGAGGATGCGCAGGTTCCCAACCTCACCCGCAAGACCCTCGACGAGGTGATGGTCGAGGTGCCGTAGCCGCTACAACACGTCGAACCGGATGCGGCGGAAGCCCTTGCCCTTCGACTCCACCTTGGTGATCGCGATGGATCCGACCTCGCCCGTGGAATGGACATGGGTGCCGCCGTCGGCCTGGCGGTCGAGCCCGACGATGTCGATCACCCGGACCTCTCGCAGGGAAGCGGGGAGCAGGTTGACCTTGGTGCGGATGAGGCTCGGATCCTGGTCGGCCTCCTCCCGGGGCAGGAAGCTCACCTTGACCTCGCGGGCCATGGCCAGCTGCCGGTTGAGCTCGGCTTCGATGGGATCGCGGTCGTCCGGGTCCCACTCGGGGAGCTCGAAGTCGAGGCGCCCCTCCCCCGGCTTCATGTTTCCTCCGGTGACGGGGCTGTGGAACCGGTGCCACACCACGCCGCACATGGCGTGCATGGCGGTGTGGGTGCGCATCAGCTCGTAGCGAAGGTCCCAATCGACCTCGCCGACGAGGGCGGTTCCCTGTTTGGGGAGCCCGCCTTCCAGCCAGTGCCACACCCCGGTCCCGTCCTGGGTCACCCGGACGACGGAGAGCCGATCGTCGCCGATCACCAGCTCGCCCACGTCGTGGGGCTGGCCGCCACCCCCGGGGTAGAACACCGTTCGGTCGAGGAGGACCCGGTTGTCGTCCCGGTCGGTGTCGACCACGACTGCGTCCATGGTCTTGGCGTAGGCGTCGGTGGAGTAGATCCGCTCGGTCATGGGAGCCGTACGATACGACCCTATGACCGACCAGTTGCCCTACACCGAGAACCACGACGCTAACCAGTTGCTCGCCCGGAATCCCTTCGCCCTGCTCGTCGGCCTGGTGCTGTACCAGCAGGTGCCCATCGAGAAGGCGTTCGAAGGTCCGTACGTGCTCGAGGAGCGTCTCGGCGGCGCGTTGAGCGCCAAGACCGTTGCCAATACCGATCCCGACGAGCTCGAGGCCATCTTCAAGGGTCCCCCGGCAATCCACCGCTTTCCCGCCAACATGGCCAAGCGGGTGCAGGCGGTGGCAGAGACCATCGAGGCCGACTACGACGGAGATCCGACCCGACTGTGGGCGGACGTCGAAGACGCCGACGAGCTGAGCAAGCGAGTTCAGGGCCTCCCCGGTTTCGGGGAGTACAAGGCCCGCGTGTACATGGCGGTGCTCGCCACCAACTTCGATGTGCGGCCCGACGGTTGGGAAGAGCACATGCCCACCTGGCCGAACGTCTCCGAGATCACCGGCCCTGCCGACCGCGAGGACCTGAAGCTGCGCAAGAAGGCGTGGAAGGCCGAGCAGAGCTAGCTGCGGCCGGTTCGGTAGACCAAAGCCGGGAACCCGACCGCCACGATGAGAGCGAAGAGGAACCACTGGATTGCATAGGAGAGGTGGGGACCCTCGCCCGGCTCGGGCGGTGGCCTCGGGACCGGGAGCTCTCCGCCGGCCGGCGTCTGCGTCTCCAACAGCAGGTACACCGGCAGCAGGTCGGGCGACCACTGCGGGCCGAGCGCATCAAGGTCGATCCGTCCGACGCGCGCATACCCGCCGTCGCTCGCCGGTGTTCCGAGCGAGCCATGCGTCTGGGACGGGAGCAGCACGCCGACTGCCTCGACACGGCCTGCGGGCGGTGCCGCGCCGGCCGCAGGCGGTCCTTCGGTGTCGATGGGAACCCATCCGCGGTCGACCGCCACCGTGCCCTCGGAGGCGACCAAGGGCGTCACCACGTCGTGCCCGGATCGGCCGTTGAGTGTGGTGCCGACCAACATCACCTCGGCGGGGGCGTCGTAGGCGCCCTCGACGAGCACGCGGCGGTAGGCAAGGGCCTCGGGATCGGTGCCGTGGGTGGCCACGACCGACGCCAGTGGTGCCGGATCGGCTTCTGATCGCTCTTCGATCACGGCATTGAGGGCGTGCCGCTCGTCGAGCCGGCGCAGCTGCCACAAGCCGAGGTTGACGAAGGAGACGATGGCCACGAGGGCGATGATCACTCCGGCGATCCACAGCGGCGATTTGAGGAAGCCGTACCGTGCCATCAGACGGGGTCGTAACGCCCGCTCGTGCGCCAGTACACGCCCTCGGATCGCGTCAGCATCCCTTCGTCGACCAGGTGCCGCCGCAGCGAGGCGTAGTCGGGGTGGAACAGTTGCAGCTGGAAGCTCACCTCCCGCTCGCTGTAGCGGACGCCCGGCTCGAACTCCTGTGCCAGCCGCTCCAGCACGACGAGCCGCTTCCTCCGGCTCGCCGGAATCTCGACGAGGCGTCGCCCGGAGAAGAAGGTGGAGAGAACACCGCGTTCCTCCTCGGACCAGCTACCGGCCAGCATCTGCGGACTCGCCTCCGGATCGGCCGGGATGCGGGCGCCGAGCTCCCGCAGTGTCTCGTCGAGAAGGTTGCCCGCATCGTCGATCAACCCGGCGACCCGCAGCGCTCCGATGGCCTCGAGCGCCTCCCGGTGGCTCACCGCCATTGCCTGTGCCACATCGTCGGCCGTCACCGGCCTTGCCGCGGCCATGCCGAGCGCGTAGAGGCGCACCGGATCGAGGGCGAGGCTGAGGAACTCGATGGGCTCCACGTCAATCCGGCGCCCAGTCCCGCCTGGTGAGGCCGAACTGGAGGCGGTCGAACAGCCGGCCTCGCTTGCGGTAGCCGTCGCGGGCGACTCCCTCGAGCTGCATTCCCACCTTCTCGGCCACCCGGGCCGACGCCTCGTTGGGCCGGAACACCCCGGCATCCACGCGGTGCAGGTCCAGGTCCTCGAAGCAGTACCGGATGTATCGCTTCACGACGGCCGTGGTGATGCCCTGGTTCCAGTAGGCGGGGTTGAGCCACCACCCGATCTCGGCACTCCCGGTCCAGACGTCGCCGCGGGGCGTGCCTCCCACACCGCCGGCGACCACGCCATCGACCAGCACCGCGAAGCCGAGTGGAGGGTCCTGGGCCTCGCACAGCGCCAGCCACTCGTCGGCGTCCTCGGGGGTGTAGGGGTAGGGGAACTGGTCCGTCATGTACTCGGTGATGCGCTCGTCGTCGGCCGCGGCGAGCAGTCCCTCCTTGAGATGGAAGCCCCACGGCTCGAGGACGACAACCGATCGCTCGGTCTTCAGGATCGGGCCTCGCGGCGGCACGTCAGTCGACTCCTCCGCGCGCCACTCCGCCGCTCCGGCGCGGATCGGCCGCGCCGTACAGCCCGCCCACCGGATCCCACAGCGCCGCCTGCACCCCGCCGAAGTACATGCTCAGGTCGGGAAAGCGTCGCGCCCCCATGTCGCCGACGGGGCGGACGTCGATGCCCGGCTCGTAGGCGATGGTCGGGGTGCCGCCGAACGCCTCGACGTGCATCCGGGGATGCGCCACGGCCTCGGTGAGCGACATTCCGAGGTGGAGGAAGTTGATCAGCACCTGGGCGATGGCGGTGGTGATGCGGGATGCCCCCGGGGTGCCGATGGCGATGACCGAGCCGTCCGCGCGCCGGGCAACCGTCGGCGCCATGTTGGAGACGAGCCGGGTCCCCGGCGCGAGGGTGTGGAACCCGTCGACGAGGAGCTCGACCTCGCCGAGCGAGTTGTTCAGATACATCCCGGTTCCCGGTACCACCGCCCCCGAGCCGTAGCCGGCGGACACCGTGAAGGCGCAACCGGTCCCGTCGCTGTCCGTCGCCGAGGTGTGGACCGTGCTCGGCGAGCGATCGATCGCGGCAAGGTCGGCGACCCTGGCCAAGGCGATGAGCTCGTCGGCCGCCGCACTGCGACCCGCGTAATCGTCCAGGCGGTCGGCGCGAAAGCGGAGGACGCTGCGCTGGATCGTGGCCAGACGGTCGATCTCGTCTGCTACCCAGCCGGAGAAGGGTGGGTCGAGGGCGAAGAGCAGCATGGCGGCAGCGGCGACGCCTCCCACCGCGGGAAGCGGGTTGGTGGCGATCTCCCACTCGTCGACGTTGAACCGTATCGGGTCGCGCACCACGGCCTCGTAGGCGGCGAGGTCGTCTGCGGTGATGACTCCGCCGCCGTTGAGGACCGCGGTGGACATGGCATCGGCGAGCGCTCCCGTATACAGATCGGTCGCGCCTCGCTCGGCGATCTGGCGGAGGGTGTGGGCCAGCTCCGGGATGTGGAGCATGTCTCCGGCGCTCAGCGGGGTGCCGTCGGGGTGGTGGACGATCTTGTAGCTGTCCTCGTTCCAGCCGAAGATGGCACGGTGGGCGTGGTCGAGATACTCGGCCGAGGCCTCGGTGACCGGGCACCCCGCCTCGACGATGTCGATGGCCGGCCGCATGACCTCTTCCCAGGGAACCGCACCGTAGGCGGTGTGGGCAGCCTCGAAGGCAGCGAACGCGCCCGGTGTCGCCACCGAGCCCCAG
>CAYQZO010000085.1:0-7409 GCA_964421925.1 uncultured Acidimicrobiaceae bacterium | reverse complement strand
GCTGATCTCGGGCGGGATCACCTGGCCGTGGTTGACCAGCGTCTGGAAGGTGCCGTCGAGCTCGCCACCCACGTAGCGGACCGCTCCGATCTCGGTGATGGCACAGTCGGCGGCGGTGGCTCCGGTGGTCTCCAGGTCGAGCACACAGAAGGGAACGGCGTGCAGCGGGGCTCCCATGTCCTCGAAGGTGCGTTGTCCGACCAGCATCCGTCCTCCGACCCTACCCGAACAGGTGTTCGGTGCCACCATACCGACCGGGAGTGACAGATACTTGACGGCGGCGCCGCTCCGTCTGAGACTGCGCCGTGATGCGCTTCGAAGGCCGGGTCTACTTCGACTTCGTCAACCCAGCGGTGTGGTGGTTCTACCGATTCCTCGGCGTGGCCGCCAAGGCCGGCGCCGATCTCCGCATGGATTGGCGGCCCTTCGATGCCGCTCACGACATCGCCAACCGCCAGGCCCTCGCCAGCTACCTGGCCATTCGAGCGGAGTATCCGGAACGCCACGGCGCCTACCTGCAGGCGCTGCTCGCTCTGCGCCATCACCAGGGGGAGGACCTTGCCGCGGCGGAGACCTTCGCCGCCGCCGCCGATGCCGCCCGGGTGCCGGCGCCGTCGGTGGAGAGCGTGCAGTGGCTGGACAAGGTGGCGGAATCGACCCTGGAGGGGCGCAAGCTCGGGGTCAGCGCCACCCCGACGTTGTACCGCCACGGCCCCGTCCTTCACGTCGAGACCAACATGGCGGCGCTGAGCGGAGACGTGCTGGAGCGGCTGCGGCTGATCGACGGGGTGCTCGGTGACGACGGGATCTGGAAGCTGACGAAGCCGTAGGCCAGCTGCCAGCTACCGGCTGCTTCGCTGTCGGACTGCCTCGAACAGCGCGATGCCGGCGGTCACCGAGGCGTTGAGGGAATCGGCCGTTCCGGCCATGGGGATGCTCGCCGTGGTCCCCACCTCGCGCCATGCCTCGCTCACGCCGGCGTGCTCGGAGCCGATCACGATGCTCACCGGCCCGGTCAGATCCATCTCCCACAGCGGTCGTCCTGCCTCGGGGCTGGTGACGACGACCGCGCCGCGTCCTGACGCCCAGGCGGTCGCCGCTTCGGTGCTGGTCACCGCAACCGGGACCGAGAAGAGCGCACCCCGGGAGGCACGGATCACGTTCGGGTTGAACACGTCCACCGTGGGATCGGCCACCACCACGGCGGCACCGGCGGCGTCGGCGGTGCGCAGCATGGCTCCGAGGTTCCCCGGCTTCTCGATCGACTCGGTGATCAACACCAGATCGGTGGTCACGGCGTCGAGTGCGAGCGTCCAGGTGGTGGCGACGCCGAGAACACCATCCGGGTTCTGCCGGACGGAGAGCTTGGCGAAGACGGCCACCCCGACCCGAATGACCGGGCCGGGTAGATCGAGGGCGAGCACCCCGTCGCCGGCGGCCTCCTGGCACAGGACCACCTCGTCGGGGATGATCCCGGCGTCGAGAGCGGCCTGCAGCTCGCGGCGCCCTTCGATGAGGAAGCGACCCGACCGGGCCCTGCCTCGTCTCGTCTTCAGGGTGGCGAGATCCTTGATGTGGGGGTTGGCCGTGCTGGTGATGTCGACGCTCACCAGCCTCCGCCCCCACTGGACGAGAAGCCGCCACCGCCGCCGAACCCGCCGAAGCTCCCGCCGCCCCACGAGCCGCCACCCCAGGAGCCGCCACCGTGGGACCCGCCCCAGGAGCCGCCACCGGCGGAGCCAAAGCCGCCGCCTCCTCCCCACCACGAACCGACGTTGCCGGACCACGAGGCGTCGGCGTAGATCGGCTCCCAGCCGAACAGATCGGTGGCGCCGCGGGTGACGATCCAGTGGTAGAAGAAGAAGGTGAACGGGTCGAACGAGCTGATCGAGGGCGGGATGCGGCTCTCGCCCCAGGTGTCGGTCTGTCCGCTCGTCCCGGCGTGGGCGAGTTCGGGGGCGAAGCGGTCCGCGTCGTTGATCGTGCTCCCCTCCAGGGCCCTGCGCTGGGCGGCATAGGCGAGGGCGAACTCGATCGGTCCGCGCGGGTCCGAAGCGCCGAAGGCGGCGGCGACGTCGGCATACGACCCTTCCAGGCCGAGGCGGTGCAAAGCATCCCGGGCCTCCAGCCAGCGGCGCATTGCCTGGGCCGGCTCGAGTGAGATGGCGAGCACGCCGGCGACGGTGCGAGCCGTGTCCGAGTCCACGTGTTGGATCAGCTCGTCGCGAAGCGCCTCATACACCTCTGCTCCGTCGTCGCGGCGGTTGAGCAGGGCGGCGGTGATGGCCACCGGCAGGTCGAGCCGCTTGGCTTCACTGCGCACCCGGTCGACCTCGCCGCGAGAGAGCAGGCCGGCCATCGCGTATTCCACGGCCTCGGCGGGCTGGAAGCCACGGGAACGGTGATCTCGGTAGCCACCGAGGAACTCTTCGACATTCCCCTCGTTGTTGTTCATCAGCAGCAGCGCCGCGATACCGGCCGGATCGAGGCCGTCCCGCACCAGGACGGAGCCCTCGCGGTCGAGGCGGCGGCGCAACGTCTCGTACGCCTCCACGGCGGTATCGACGTTCGTGCTCAGGTCGGCGAGGGCTGCCGCGACCGCGGGCCGGGCTGCGCTCTCCGGGAGCTTGTCGTACAGCTCTTCGAGCCGGCCCGCCTTGGTCTTCGCCTCCTCAGCGACGGCCCGGTAGTGGGCGGTGCTGGCGGCGAGCTCGGCCTGGGGGTCGAGGACCGGTCCCGCCTCGGCCATCTCGATGCCGAGCCGTGTGGCGACGACGTGCCCGATGTCGGTGGAGAAGAGGTCGGCGACCAGGGCATCGGCGGTGCGACGCCGGGCGGCCGCTACCCGATGCGGGCGCAACGAGTCGACGATCCGCTGCACGGCCTGCCGCTTGACCCGGAAGGACTCCGGGTCGTCGAGCTCGACGGCGAGGGCATCGTCGGCTGCCTGTTGCACGGCATCCTCGAGGAGCTGTCGCTCCTGGGAGGCACGAAGGTCGAGCGGCTCCCTGGTCTCGGCGAGGAGCCGCTCCCGGTCGATGACGTCGATCAACCCCTGGTGCCACAGGGCGCGTAGCGCCTCGGCGTCGGTGGGGCGGTCCATGGAGATCCTGTGCAGTTCGGCGAGTGCCGTCCCGGTCGGGACGTCGCCGGCCGCGGGGGCGGCGACGGCGTAATCGGTGTAGCGAGGCAGGTCGGAGCCGACCGGCTCCAGCGCGGCGAGGTCGGCATCGATGAGCCGCTCTCGTTCCTTTCGTGTCTTCTCCCGTTGCTCCCTTCGCTGTCGGCGCACCGCAGAGACGATCAGGAATCCGCCGATGGCAACGATCGGGATGAGGACGGCCAGGGCGAGAGGGATGCCGCCGAAGGAGGGAAAGCTCCAGGAATCCTCCTCCAGATCGCCGGCGAGGGACTGCTCGACGGTGACGACGATGGCGAGCAGCCCGCCGTCCCAGTCTTCGGCCTGGAAGAACGGGGCGGCAGCGGCCGCCACCGCGTTGCCGTCGACCGTGGCGTTGTCCTGGGCCGCCACCTCCACGCGCCGCTCCTCGAGCGAGACCAACACGAGGACACCGTCCTCGTCGACGGGGTCGCCGACACCCCAGGCGTTGGCGAGGTCGACGGCGAAATCGGCTGGATCGCTGCCCCGGCTGTCGGTGACGACGACGAGAGCGAACGGAGCTTCCTGTTCGGCGTTCACCCGGGCCACCTGACTCTCGATGCGCTGGTGGTCGCTTGCGATGGGCGGCTCGTCGGTGAAGAAGCCCTGGCACACCACGCCCCGGTAGGTCCCGCAGTCGATCGGCTCCTGAGCGAGGGCCGCGGGCGCGGCCGCGACGATGCCGATGAGGAGAAGCGTCACGATGCCAGCCCGTCGCATGCCTGGATCGTCCCACATTCGGGAGGGGTACCGTGCCGGGATGCCCGTCCTCGACCCGCCCGAACCGTTCGATCTGGATCGAACCCTCGCCGCGGCCGGGGTCCGCGACGGCTGGTGGACCGTCCACACCGGTGCCGGTCCGGCGACCGTTTCGCTGCGTCGCAGGAGCGACGGCCGTGTCGAAGCGGATGCCTGGGGGACAGGGGCCGGAGAGGCACTGGACCGGTTGCCTCGACTTCTCGGCTTCGACGATCACCCCGAGGCCTTCGACCCGGGACCGTTGCGGGAGCTGCACCGGGCCGGGATCGGCCTTCGCCTCGGAGCCACCGGGGCGGTCTTCGACGCCCTCCTCGCCGCCATCCTGGGCCAGGTTGTGACCAGTGCCGAAGCCAAGCGGTCCGAGCGGAGAATCCGGGGCGCCTTCGGCGACCCCGCCCCCGGACCCCGTGACGACCTGCTCCTCCCGCCCCGTCCCGAGACCATCGCATCCCTCGGGTACGAGGACCTGCACCCGTTGGGCGTGGAGCAGAAAAGGGCCCGGACGCTCATCGAGGCCGCCCGCCGATCGAGGCGGCTCGAGGAGATCGTGGACATGGACCGCGGTGCTGCCTATCAGCGTCTCACCGCAGTGCGCGGCATCGGGCAATGGACGGCGGCGATGGCGATGGGCATCGCCTGGGGCGACCGGGACGCGGTCCCCGAAGGTGACCACAACTTGCCATCGATGGTCACGTGGGCGATGCGGGGCGAGCGGACCGGTACCGACGAGGAGATGCTGGAACTGCTCGAACCGTTTCGGCCCAACCGACGGCGGGCGGTGATGCTGCTCAAACAGGGCGGAGTGCACTCGCCCCGCCACGGACCGAAGAGCCCGGTGCGCGATCACCTGTGACCCCGGCTACGCCCCCCACCTGAACACCATGGCCAGAATCACGGCCAGGAACAGGACGACGAACAGCCAGTTGGCGATCGTGAGCTGCCGGGCGAAGGCGGCGACATCGGGGGAGTCCGGGCCCTCCTCGGCGAGCGCCGCTTCGAGCTGGCGGGTCCTGGGGCGGAAGAACAAGCCGTCCACGGCCCCGGAGAACACGAGCGCGGTGATGCCGAAGATGACGAAGGCGTCCGTCCATCGCCAGATCGAGCTCTCGATGACCATGGCGATGCCGGAGGCGAACACGATGAGCGCACCGGCGCCGATCGTTCTGCCCGCCACCTCGTTGAAGTCGAGGAAGGCGCGCATGTTGGTGTCGGCACGCAGCGCCTGGACGCCCACGGTGATGATCCCGCCCACGTAGAGCACCGCACCGACAACGTGGAAGAACAAGAGCCACTGCGAGAGCACGGTGGCACCCTACTCGGGCCGGTAGCCGGCAGCTGGCAGCCGGTAGCTCAGTACAGCTCGTACTCGCCTTCGATCAGGCGATCTCTGACGCCTTCCCAGTCGTTCAGACACTCGGCGACGATGCCCATGATCGCAGGGTCGTCCATCGTGCCGGCGATCTCGACGTGGATCGCCTGCGGCTCGGTCACCGGATGGCCGATCGAGGACAGCATGCGCACCGTGACCTCGTCGGCTCCCGCCTCCTCCACGACGCGGCGGCCGATGTCGTCGGCGAAGGCGTGGTAGGTCTTTCCGACGTGCGCCGCCGGGTTCTTCCCCGCCGCCGCCTCCAGGCTCATCGGGCGGTAGGGCGTGATGAGCCCGCCGAACCGGTTGCCCCGGCCAACCTGGCCGTCGTCACCCGCCTCTGCGGAGGTGCCGGTCAGGGTCAGGTACTGGCCGTGATCGCCGTCGGCCTGGTTCACCATCACGGTGGCGTCGTCGCCGAAGACATCCCGGATCATGGCAAGGGCGTCGACGCGCACCCGGTCGACGACCTCGGTGTAGGCGGCACGATCGGGCACCGCCCGGGCCATCACCGGCACGGCGATGGTGACGGTGACGTCGGAGCCGGTGCGGGCGCCCATCACCTTGATGTCGCGGCCGATGGGCACATCGCTGCGGTAGGCGGTGGAGTTGAGATAGTGCTCGAGGCGCCACACCGCTTCCTCGAGGGGGGAGCGGGGGACGGACACCGCGGCGAAAGAGGTGTCGTTGGCGAGGGGGACATCGCCCCGCCGTGGCCCGGTCACCACGTCGGCGAGATCGATCGATGAGGGGTTGAGCCACACCTCGACCTGGAAGGCGTCGCTGCTGGCTTCGGGGAGGATGTCGAGGAGCCTGCGCTCGGTATCGATGGCCAGCTGGGCCGGGTCGGGCTGCCAGTCGCTCGCCGCATCCGCCTTGCCCACCAGCACCAGCCGGGAGGGCCGGGTATGGGTACCGCCCCCGAACCCGATGTCGACCGAACCTGCCGCCAGCACCGCCTTGTCCACGTTGAACGCCTGGACGCGGCCGGTCTTCTCCATGTAGGTGGCGGCCAGATCGCGGGCGAGCTCCTCGGCGAGGTGATCGCAGATGGTGTCGGGATGCCCGGCGCCCTTCCGCTCCACGAACTCCACCAGCGGCTCGTAGTGCCCCCGCTGCGTGATCGACAGGTTCATCAGCGGGAATCGTACTGGCCGGATCTGCGAACCCAGGGCTGTAGCACGCGCACAGCGTTGCTACCAACCCAGGGCTGCAGCACGCGCACAGCGTTGCTACCAACCCACGGTTGGCAGAGCCGCTACCACGCCTCGCGGTGGATGGTGTCGGGACGGCGGCCGCGCTTGAGGGAGCCGGAGCGGCGGTCGGGGGCGGGGTGGCCGATGGTGACGACCCCGATGGGGGCGACGTGGTCGGGGATGCCGAGCAACGCCTTGATCTCGGGCATGCGGTGCGACCCGAGGAACCCGGCTGCCAGGCCCTCGTCGACGGCGGCGAGGAGCAGGTTCTGCATGGCGGCGCCCCCATCGACCCACCAGTAGGGAACCTCCCAGTTCTCGGCCGTGGCGAGCGGGCTGTCCGGCCCGCCCTTGTCCGGCTCGCTGTACCGGTCGGCATACACCTGGGACGACACCCCGATCACCACGTGCACCGGGGCCCGGGAGATCCAGGGATCCATCCCCATCTCCACGTAGCTCTCCTCACCGGCGAGCTCGGCGATCTGCTTTCGCTTCCCGGCGTCGGTCACCGCGATCAGGAAGACACCCTGGGAGAACCCGGCAGACGGAATCCGCATGCCGGCATCGAGGATTCGGTCGAGTGCCGCTGGATCGACCGGCTCGTCGGTGTAGTTGCGCACCATGCGGCGGCGCCGGAGGACATCGGCGAACTCCATCAGACGTTGTCCAGGGCGGCGATCACCTCTTCCAGACCGGCCTTGGCGTCGGAGAACAGCATCATCGTGCCGTCCCGGTAGAACAGCGGGTTGTCGATGCCGGCGAAGCCGGGGGAGAGGCTGCGCTTCACCACCACCGCGGTCTGTGCCTGGTCCACCTCGAGGATGGGCATGCCATAGATGGGGCTGCCGGGATCGTCCCGGGCCGACGGGTTGACCACGTCGTTGGCGCCGACCACGAGGACGACGTCCGTGTTGCTCATCTTCGG
>CAYQZO010000084.1:0-7450 GCA_964421925.1 uncultured Acidimicrobiaceae bacterium | reverse complement strand
CGATGGTTCCGGGAGCTGCGATCACCAAGCGCCTGCCTGCCGATGTGGTCTCCAACTCCCGCACCGCGCCCAGCTCGGTGACGATCCCGGTGAACATCAGCCATCCTCTTTCGCAGCAGCGTCGATGCGCAGGTCGGGGCCGAGCCGGGTCACGGCGACGATGTCGACGGATCGCGCCGCCTCGATGGTCGGGAACGCCCCGCGCACGACGGGGACCCCAACCCCGCCGGCCACCTTGCCGCCCACGTAGCGGATGAAACGGTCGACAAGACCGTCCCGAAGCAGGGAGCCGGCGAGCTTGGGACCGCCCTCGACGAGCACGTCGATGATCCCCATGGCACCGAGGTGCTTGAGCATGGTGGTCAGGTCGACACCGTCGATACCGGGAGCGACGATGACATCGGACACTCCCGGCGGGATGCCGGACTCCTCGGGAACGAACAGGATCGGATCTCGCCCGTAGACGGTGGCGGTTGCCGGCAGCGGCCGTGCCCCGCCGACGATGACGGGGCGGGGTTGCCGGCCCGCATACCCGTCCAGGCGGACATCGAGCCGGGGATCGTCGCTGCGCAGCGTCCCGGCGCCGATGACCACAGCGTCGCTCTCGGCGCGGAGTCGGTGAGCGTCCTCACGCGCCTCGGGCCCGGTGATCCACCGCGACGAGCCATCCGCGGCCGCTGCCTGACCGTCGAGTGTCCCGGCCAGCTTGAGCGTCACCCGGGGTTTGCCGGTCCTGCGGTGATGGAAGTAGCCGGGATCGGACCTGCGGACATCGTCTTCGGCGACTCCCTCGATCACCGTGACACCTGCGGCGCGGAGCTGGGCGATGCCGGAGCCGCTCACACGAGCGTCCGGGTCGAGGGCACCGATGAAGACGGTGGCGATGTTGGCGTCGATGATGGCGTCGACACACGGCGGGGTGCGGCCGTGGTGGGAGCAGGGTTCGAGCGTGGTGATGAGCGTGCCGCCGTCGGCCTCGGCACCGGCTTCTTCGAGGGCGATGACTTCGGCGTGGGGCTCGCCGGGCCCGGCGTGGGCGGCGTTGCCCCGCAGCGCACCGTCCGAGTTGAGCACGATGGCGCCGACCCGCGGATTCGGATGCGGGTAGGTCGCCTCGGTAAGGCCGACGGCGATCCGCATCAGCTCCTCCGCGCGGCGTGTGTCGAACGAGTTGTCGTCCGCGCGGCGCGACATGCACCCTCCTTCTCCCATCCGGACTGTCACCGTCGGCCCCGGAGTTCCACCGGATCGGCCCCATGTGGGGTTCGCGGGCTCTCACCGCCGGTCGGGAATTGCACCCTGCCCTGAAGGGGGCTATTTGTCTGGATTGTAGCGGCGGCGGCGGACACCGGGCCGGGTCACCGCCGGTTGGCCAGCGACGTGGCGATCGCGCTCCAGGTGGCGATCACGACGAGGAGCGCTCCACCCGCGACAACGGCCGGATGTCGCCACAAGGGTGTGCCCTCGTCATGCGGCTTGGCGACGAGCGCACTGACACCGCCGCCGGTCACGAACGCCGCTCCCAACAGGAGCAGGAAGAACCCGGGTCCTGGGCCGACCGTGGACCCTTGCAGCGCATCGGGAAGCACCCCGGCGCCGGCGAGAGCGTCGAAGGCCTCCATCAGGGCCAACGACTCGTCGGAAGCATCGAGCAGCCTGCCGAGCGCGTAGACGAAGAAGAGCGCCCCAAGGGTCGTGGTGAGGGCAGCCGACCACCGGTCCTCAGGCTCCCGGAGGGGAGGGCGCAGCGCCAGGGCCACCACGACGACCAGGACGATCACCACCGCGATCCGGGTCCAGGCATCCAGGCCGCCCCAGATCGTGGGGATTTCGGCAGGTACCTCGGCGATCTCGCTCAGCGCGGGAAGGGCATCGACGCCGTCGAGCACCAGGGCCTTGAGCACCAGGCCCGCCACGGCGAGGGCTGCACCGAGCAGTGTGACGATGCGACCGCCATGCATCCGACAACTCTACGCGTCGTTCCCGCCGCGTCAGTGGCCGGCTTGCTCGGCGCCCAGCCGTACCAGCGAGGTGATGTCGTGGGCGACGTCGTCGACTTCCTCCATGAGGTCCCCGACCCGGGCGTAGCGGTGGGCGAACCCCGCCATCGGGAAGTCTTCGAGCTCGGCGTCGGGGACCTCGTCCCAGCCGAGGGGTGCCGACACCCAGCCGCTGGGTCTCACCGAGTAGGCACTTGCGATCGTGTGGTCCCGCGCGTTCTGGTTGTAGTCGATGAACACGCCGTGACGCTCCTCCTTCCACCAGGCCGTGGTCGCCAGGTGCGGGATGCGATCCTCCACCTCCCGGGCGATGGCGAGTGCCGCCGAGCGCACCTCAGGGAAGCTCCAGCGCGGCTCGATGCGGATGTAGACGTGCATGCCCTTGGATCCCGACGTCTTGGGGAAGCCGCGCAGACCGTGATCGGCGAGCACCTCGCGTACCGCGAGCGTGACGGTCCGCACGTCGGCGAAGGACGCCTCGGGGGTGGGGTCGAGGTCGACGCGAAGCTCGTCGGGGTGCTCGACGTCCCCGGCCCTGGAGTTCCACGGATTGAGATCGACGCAGTTGAGCTGCGCCATCCACACCACGTCGGCCGGGCTGCGAGGTACGAAGTAGGCCGCGGTTCGCCCCGATGGAAACGGGACCACAACCCGCTCCGGCGCCGACTCCGGGGCACGCTTCTGGAAGAACGGTGGCGCACCGACACCGTTCGGCCATCGCTTGAGCAGCGTCGGCCGTCCGGCCACCCCGCGGAGCGCACCGTCCACGCAGGCAACGAAGTGGTCGACCACGTCCATCTTGGTCCAGCCCTGGTCGGGGAACATGACCTTGCTCGGGGAGGTGATCCTGATCGCTTCCCCGGCGATGTCGATCTGGGTGTCGTCTCGCGCCACGGCCCGAGTCTGGTCGAGCCGAGTCCTCAGTACTCAGTACTCACGTTCTCCGATCGATGGCGTACACCGAGCCGGGCTGGCGCTTGGCGTACTCCTTCATCTCGGTGGCGATGGCGGACACCTCCCACTCTGAGGTGAGCACCCGGTGCCGGTTGGTGGCGACACCCATGGAGAGAGAACAGATGGGAAAGGTCTGCTTCTCGCCGAGACGGTCCACCACCTCGATGTGACCCTGCAGGGCGTGGGCGGTGTCGTAGAACTCGAGAATGCCGTCGTCGAACCGCTTGATCACGGATTCGCAGAAGAGCTCGATGTGCTCGGGCTCGAGGATGATCACGAAGTCGTCGCCGCCGACGTGGCCGACGAAGACCCCCTCTCCGACGATGTCGCCGGCAATCTCGACGAACGTCTCGGCTGTGAACCTGATGACGGCATCGCCGCGCATGAACCCGTACGTGTCGTTGAAGGACTTGAAGTTGTCCAGATCGCCGTAGATGACGGCGTACTGGCCGCCGGAGCGCACCGCGGCCTCGAGCTCACTGGTGACCCGGAAGTTGCCGGGCAAGCCGGTCAGCGGTGACAGGTCGCGCATGTGCTGTGCCCGGCGAATGACGCTACGCACCCGGGCTACGAGCTCCTCGACTTCGAAGGGCTTGGCGATGTAGTCGTCGGCGCCGAGATCCAGGCCCTTGGCGCGTTCAGCGGCGTGCGGCTGGGAGGTGAGCATGATGACGGGAACGGTCGCGGTGGGCAGGCCCTGGCGCAGGTGGCGAAGGGTTTCCAGGCCGTCCATCCCGGGCATGACGACGTCGAGCATGACCAATGCCGGTGGGCGCTCGTCGGCGACCTCGAGTGCCTCGGGCCCGCTCGCCGCGGCCTCGACCTCGAATCCCTCGTCCTCCAGAGTGGTCTTGACGAGATCGCGAATGTCCTGGTCGTCGTCGACGACGAGGATCCGGTCGCTCATTACACCGCTTTCCGTAGCTCCTCTACCGCGGCGGCTGGATCCTCTGCTCGAAATATGGACGTCCCGGCCACGAACACGTCGGCCCCGGCGTCGCGCGCCGGCTTGATCGTCGTCGGATCGATTCCGCCGTCGATCTGTATATCGGTGTCGAGGCCCGCCGAATCAACGAACTTCCGCAGACGCTCCACCTTGGGAAGCACGTCGGGTATGAAGGCCTGGCCGCCGAAACCCGGATTCACCGACATCACGAGCACCATGTCGCACAGCTCGACATAGGGCTCCATGGCCTCGACGGGTGTCGGCGGGTTGATGACGAGCCCGAACCCGAGCTCGAGGCTCCTGGCCATGGCCGCCACCGGGGCCGGGTTGGGGAACACCTCCATGTGGACGGTGACGATGTCCGCTCCGGCCGTCTTGAGCTCCTCCAGATAGGCATCGGGGTTGAGCGTCATCAGATGGCAATCGAGCGGAAGGTCGGTGACCTCACGCAGTGACGCGATGACGGGGATCCCGATGCTGATGTTCGGGACGAAGTGGCCGTCCATGACGTCGACATGGAGCAGGTCGACGACCGGCTCCACCTGTGCAACCGCCTCACCGAGGTGGGCGAAGTCGGCCGCCAGGATGGACGGCGCGATGCGGACGGGTTTGATCACGGAGCGGAGTGTAAGAGCTATGTGCTGGCCGGCTCGATCTTGCCGCCCTCGCCGCGGCGGCCGTTGAGCCACTCCCGGCCCGACTGGGCTCGCTTGCCCTCGGGCTGCACGCTCACCAGCTCCAGGCTTCCGCCTTCGAACCCGGCGATGGCCCTCCCCTCCACCGCCTCCACCGTGCCCGGCGCGGCCTGAGCGTCGGTGGAGGTCGCAGCCAGGACCTTGTGGCGGAGCCGGTCGATCACCATCCAGGCACCCGGCCGGGGATGGAAGGCCCGAATCGCCCGCTCGGCCAGATCCACGTTCCACTCCCCATCGAGCCGGGCCTCCTCCGGGGTGAGTCGGCCTGCGTCCGACGAGCCGGTGTCGATCTGGGGTGCCGGCTGCAGGCGTCCGGCAAGGTACTCGGGGAGTGCTTCATCGACGAGCATCGCCCCCAGATAGGAGAGCCGGCCGCTGAGGGACCCACCGGTCTCGTCGTCGCCGATCGGCGTCTCGATCACCGAGATCACCGGGCCGGTGTCGAGGCCTTCGTCGAGCAGCATCAAGCTCACTCCGGTCGACTCGTCGCCGGCCAGGATGGCTCGCTCCACCGGCGCTGCCCCCCGCCAGCGTGGCAGGAGCGAGTAATGGACGTTGAGGAAGCCGAGCGGCGCCAGTTCGAGGACGCGCGGCTCGAGCAACGCGCCGTACGCCACGACGAGCCCCACCTCGAAGCCCACGCCGGAGAGAGCCGAGAACAGCTCGTCCCTGCCCTCGGGCTGGGCGACCGGCAGCCCCCACTCCTCTGCCGCCCGTTTGACCGGGGGCGCAATCGGAGATCGAGACCGACCCCGCGCCCGATCCGGCTGCGTTACCACGAGGTCGACATCCTCGACGTCGAGCAACGCGGCAAGGCTCGGCACTGCGGCCGCCGGCGTCCCCAGGAACACCGCGCCCATCAGTCCCTGCCCAGCCGGTTTTCGGCCATCGCCTCCCGCAGAGTGGCGAGCGCCTCCTTTCGCTCCTGTTTGGGGAGGCGGTCGATGAGCAGCTTGCCGAACAGATGGTCGATCTCGTGTTGCAGCACCCGGCCCATCAGCTCGTCGCCCTCGTACTCGACCGGGTTCCCGTCCAGATCCTGTCCGACCGCCCGGGCATAGGCGGGTCTGACGAACTCCCACCAGTGCTCGGGGATGGAGAGACATCCTTCTTCGAAAAGCCACTCACCCCCGGTCTCCACGATCTCGGGGTTGACCATCACGAACGGACCTTCACCGATGTCGGCGACGAACAGCCTTTTGGAGATGCCGATCTGGGGTGCGGCCAGCCCTACGCCGGGTGCGTCGTACATGGTCTCCAGCATGTCGTCGGAGAGCCGGCGCAGCTCATCGTCGAAGGCCTCGACCGTCGCAGCTTCGCTGCGCAACACGGGGTCCGGATAGACGCGGATGGGAAAGATCGCCATGTCGGCGCAGAGGCTACCAATGCATCACAGGTCGACGGGATCGGCATCGACCCGCACCCGGGCACCACCGTCGCGCAGGCCCTGGACCGCCGAGCGGAGCCGGATCCGCACCCGGGTCAGGTCGTCGCCCTGGAACAGCCAGCGATGCCCGTTCCCGATCGGCGCCGGCCCCAGCACGGTGGCGCCGGCGCCGGCGGCGCGCAGAACCGGGTCGGCTTCCTCGACGTCGGCGTCGGTCTCCAATGCGATCAGCGCGCCCACCGGCGGAAACCCTTCCGCAGCTCGTGTCTCGAGCTCCCCGGTGACGAAAGGCATCGGGCGGCCCGCCCGCAGCGCCCGCATCACCGGGTGCTCCGGGAGGAAGGTCTGCACCACCGCCTTGCGCCCCCGGCCCGGGGTCGTGGCAAGGGTGAGGCGCACCAGCACATGGAGCGCGTGCTCGGCAGCTCGGTAGTTCGGAGCGAGGATCATCCCGTCCGCATCGATCGCCACGGCGAGATCCACGGGGTCGAGGTCGACCAGATCGCGCTCGGTGCCGACGCTCACGGCCCTGCCCTCGCCGACCGGCCCGACCACCCCGGGAAAGCGACGGAGCAGGTCGTCCACCACCCGGCCGATCCCGGCTCCCAGCGGTTCGAACCGTCGCCCGCCGCACCGGGGGCAGCCCGCGTTCTCGGTCCCACAGCGGGGACACGTGTCGGTCCGCTCCAACCCCGATCCGCAGTTGGTGCAGCGCCTGATCTCACCACACCGGATGCATCGGAACGCGGCCGCGTAGCCCCTCCGGTTGGCCAGTACGAACACGGTCCCGCCCTGTTTCAGTACTGCGCCGATCGCGACGCGGGTGTGATCGGCCAGCAAGGACCCTGGATCCTCCCGGCGGTCGGCGATGTCGACGAGCGGCCACACCCGCTGGCTGCTCGGCTCGATCTCGGTTCCGGCGGCCACCACGTCGGTCGTGGGCACCGGACCGGTGTAGACGAGGCCGAACCGCTCGACGGCGCTGCGCCGCCGCCATACCTCGCGCAGGTGGTAGGTAGGGGTCTGCTTCGCCTTGTAGGCGCGGCGTGCCTCGTCCTCGATCACCGCCACCCCCACGGTCCCCGCTCCCCAGAAGGCGATCTCGCGGGTCCCAACGACGACGATGCCGGAACGGGCGGCCGCCTGTGACCAGATGTCGGTCCGCTCCGCGGCCGAGGTCTCCGACGTGACCAGCCGCACCCGCTCGGGGAAGCGATCGGCCAGGGCGCCGGCGCGCGCCGTGGCCTCCCTGGCGGTGGGTGCCGCGTAGAGCGCGTTGCTCCCCCCGGCGATGGCTGGCTCGATGACCGGGTCGAGGAGCGGAGGCCGGCCTGAGATCAGGTAGCGAGGCCGGGTACGAGCGGTGCGGCCGGCGGGGTCTCCGACGTCCGAGGCCGCGACCGGCAGGTTGGGAGGGGCGCAGCGTCCAAGCACCACCGAGAGCGGGGCGACATAGTGCGTCGATACC
>CAYQZO010000083.1:0-7502 GCA_964421925.1 uncultured Acidimicrobiaceae bacterium | reverse complement strand
GACCGTCTCGTTCAGCTCGTCGTAGGCGCCCTCGCCGATGTGGTCGAATCGAATGTGTCCGTCACGGTCGAGCACGTAGGTGCGTGGCCAGTACGCACGCCCGCCCTGCCAGTGGAAGAAGGTGTGCTTGGCGGTGTCGAGGGCGATCGGCCAGGTGACGCCGAGCTCACCCGCTGCTGCCGAAATGGCCGCCGGATCCTTCTCGTAGTCGAACTCCGGCGAGTGGATCCCGACGATCTCGACCTCGTCGCCCTGATGGTCGGCATACAGGGCCTTCAGGTTGGGCAGCGTTGCCTTGCAGTTGTGACAGCCGAACGTCCAGAACTGCACGACGACCACCTTGCCCCGCAGCTCCTCGAGGGACGCAACATCGCTCTGCAGCCACCCGTCGATCTCGCGGAGCTCGGGTGCGAGTCCGTGGTCCGGTAAGGCAGCGGCAGCGTTGATCGATGGTTCGGTCATGGGTTCTTCTGGCAGGCTGGTCGATGGGCTGGGCGGACCGACGCTGCCGCAACCAGCCACGACGAGCGCAAGCGCGGCAAGGGCGGCGAGCGACTTCATTGCCACGCACCATACGCGGTGCAGACCTGCCCGTCTGCTTAACAATCGCTAACGATCCGGCCGGGGTTCAACCCAAATCGGAGAGCTCGAGCCGGATGATCTTCCCCCCATCCACGAACATGCGGTTTTCCACCGCCGGGAGCACGCCGTCGGCGGTCCGCCATTCGACCGAGAACACCGCAGACCCGTCGGAGACCTCGAGGTCGGTCAACACGATCTCGTGCAGCCAGACCAGGTCGTCATAGGGCGTTACTGCCTGGGCGATGCTGGCGTTGCCCGCCAGCACATCGCCGTCAGGACCGACGAACTCGGCGTCCTCGGTGAAGAGGGAGCACACCCAGCCGGCGTCGCGGGCGTTGTTCGCCGCGACGAAGGCCTCGACGACGTCGGCCGGGTCGGTGGATACGGGCGCCGGGCCCTCACAGACCGTGTCGAAAGTGGCGGTGAAGGTGGTGCTCGGATAGGAAGCCTCTGCGGTGAAACACTGGGCCACGTACACGCCCTCACCGAGGCGTGTCGCAACCCCGTTGGCCGCTCCCGGCGCGGTCCACGTGGTGACCGGACGGCCCCAATCGGCCAGGTCGACGCCGTCTTCGGAAGGACCAAACGCCAGCCCCACCGGGATCGTCGAATTGTTGACCACGCCGACCTGGACGACGTCGCCGACGGCGACCCCGGCAGGGCCGGTGTCGGAGACACAGGTTGAACCGTCGAACACATAGAGCGCGGTCAACGCCGGCTCGCGGGTCCAGGTGGGAGCGTCGAATTGCAGCGCGGTGGGTTCGAAGGCCCCGGAGATGAGGCCTGCCTTGATGCGGTCGAGCTCGGCGGCGAGGGCATCACTGATTCCCCCTTCCCTCGAGTAATCGACGCCGCCGGAGGCGAGGCCGAGCTCGAGGAGGCCGGGTTGGAGCTCGCCGTCGAGGTAGGCCCGGACCACCTCCTCGACCGCCTTGTCCCACCGCTTCCACATCGAGGTGAGGAACCGGTCCGCTTGTCCTGTGGGCGCCAGGCGGCGCTCATCGACCTCGGAACCGATCACCCACAGGTCCCGACCGAGCTCACCGGACAGCTCGGCGGCAGCCGCAGGGATTCCCTGGGCGGCCACGCCGGCAGAGTGATGGATGACGTCGACGCCGGACCGGTACATCTGTTCCGCGGTTGCCTTGGCCAGATCGATGTCGATGTAGGCGTTGTTGCCATCGTGGTAAGGCCCCAAGTAAACGCTCTCCACGACGATGTCCGGGTTCACCGAACGGGCGCCGGCTTCGTAGGCGGCCCGGCGCGCCTCGGTGGAAGCCTGCTGATAGCCACCGATGAAACCGATTCGACCCGTTTCGGACTGCAGGGCGGCAGCCGCACCCATCAGGTAGGCGCCGCCCTCGCGTTCGAAGCTGATCGTGGTCACGTTGGGCACCGAGGCGTCCTGCCCATCGAAGACGACGAACTGGGTTTCGGGATGGTCGGCGGCGATGTCGTAGGCAACCTGACCTTGATCGAACAATCCGTCGATGATGAGGCCGTACCCGGCGTCGGCAAGGGCCCGCATGTCCTCGTCTTCATCGATGAGCGGAACGACCCGCTCCCCCTCGAAGTCGTGGTCGCGCTGGGCGGCGATCCACCCGTCTTGAATCAAAGCCTGGATGCCACCTCCGGTGGCCTCGCCGGCTTGCACAAGCGCGATCTTGGGCCCCTCGGGTCGGGTGGCGAAGAAGACGACGCCGGCGACGACGGCCACCAGCGCGACCACGGCCGCGGCCAGGCCCCAGGTCCGGCGCCGGGCGCTGCGCCGAAGACGGAGCTCGCGGCTTGCCGCCTCTTCGGCCGCCTCCCGCTCGGCGACGGCCCTGGCTGCGCCGGCGTCCAGGAATTCCTGCTCCTGTGTCGTCAACTTGATCGTCCCCGTCGCTGCCCAGGCGAGGGCATCGTCGAGCCGCCGACCGGTGTAGAGGTAGTCCTGGTCGCGCCCCGATTGCCGCCAGACACCGGCGGCGACGACGAGCTCGCGGTGACGGAGCAGGCTCTCTCGATTCTGTTCGATCCAGTCGCGCAACCGCTCCCATTCGCTGAGCAGGGCCTCGTGCGCCACCTCGACGGTCGGGGCGCCGGAAACCTGATCGCGGTCGAGCGACAGCAGCCGGTGCTGGGTGAAGAGCTCGATCACGCGCTGCATGGCGACGAGGTCGACATCCAGGGCCACGATCTCGGAAGCGTGTACCCGGCGCCGGCTCCACTCGTCGTGGTCGGCGATGCTCACCAAACGCAACAGCAGCTGGCGGGCGGCCTCTTGCTCGACGGAGTCGAACGAGTCGTAGAGCTCGTTGGCCCGCCGGGTGAGCGCCCCCCGGACCCCCCCGATCGATCGATAGGTGTCGACGCTGAGCACGTCGCCCACCCGCTGGTCGAACAGCTCGGTGAGCGCGTACTGGAACAGGGGGAGCCCTCCCGGCTGGCCGATGACGTCGGTGAGCAGCTCGGCGAGCAGCGCCGGTTCAACGGCCACTCCGCTGGCCTTGGTCGGGCCGATCGCCGCTGCCTCCAGCTCGTCGGATCCGAGGGGAACCACGTTGACGATCCCCGTTGTCAACCGGTCGGCGAACTCGGGGTAGGCGAAGGCCTCGGTGTAGAAATCGGATCGCAGCGTCGTCAACAGGATCACCCGGCCGTACGGGTCGTCCAGCGCCTTGACCATCTGCTCCACGAACCGGCGGCGGGTCGCTTCATCCGTCACCAGCGTGAACAGCTCCTCGAACTGGTCGATGACCAGGACCAGCCGTGACTCGTCGTCGGGCAGGACGCGCAATGCGGCGCGGAAGAGACCGGAGTCGTCATCGCCACTCAGCGCCTCTCCGAGGCTTTCCGGTGCGTCGATCGAGCTGCGCAGCAGCGCGGCCTCCAGCTCGATGAACGGGTCGGCACCGGGGAGCATGTGGGCGACGCGCCAATGCTCGGATCCGGGTGCCGCCCCTTTCCGGATTGCCGGGATCACCCCGGCCCGCACCGCACTCGACTTCCCGGAGCCGCTCGGTCCGACCAGGACGATCAGCTTGTCGTCGTCCGAGATGCGGCGGAGAACCTCGGCGACGAGCCGCTCCCGTCCGAAGAAGTCGGCGGCGTCGTCCTCCTGGAAGGGGCGGAGCCCCTTGAACGGGTTGACCGCGTCCACCCCGGCACCGACCCGGACGGCCCGTGGTGCGGGCAGGAGGAGGCGTGAATCGTGGAGCAGGACCTTCTCTTCGAGCCCGCGCAGCTCCGGCGACGGGTCGATACCGAGCTCCTCCCCGATGGTGCGCCGGAACCGCTCGAAGGAGCGCAGGGCATCAGCGGATCGCCCGGCGCGGTACAGCGCCAGCATGAGCAGGGCGATGGGCCGCTCTCGCAGCGGGTTCTCGTCCTGCACCACCTCGAGATCGGCGATCAACTCGCCGGCCCGTCCCCGCCTCAGGTCGGCATCGAAGGCGTCCTCGGTGGCACCCAGCCGCAGCTCGGAGAGCCGGATGATCTCGGTCTGGGCGAACTCGTCGTAGGTGAAGTCCTGCAGCGGGCTCCCTCTCCACAGGTCGAGGGCGCCGTGGAGCAGCCTGGCCGCTTCCTCGGGGTCGGTACCGACCAGGTCCCTCCCCTTGGCGACCGCTCGTTCGAAGGCAACGGCGTCGATTGAGCTCTCATCGACGTTGAGCACGTAGCCGTGGTCACGGGTCCGGAGGATGCGCGACTCGCCGGCGTCGGTGAGGTCGGGCTCGAGCGCAGAGCGCAGCCGCGACACGTAGACCCAGAGTGAGTTCTCCTTGCCGTCGGCCTCGTCGCCCCACAGCTCGTCGAGGATCCGGTCGGTCGACACCACCCGGTTGGCGTGGATGAGGAGGAGGGCGAGCAGCGAGCGCTGTTTGCGCGGGCCGGTGTCCACCGGAACACCGTCCTGGAGCACCTCGAGGGGGCCGAGGATGCGGTACTCCACCAATACCTCCTCCCAGCTCGCAGCCTACGACTTCGTCGGGCAACCGGCATCTCAGTCAGACCACCTTGGTGATTCCTTAACGCGCCCCGTCCAACCACAAGCGGGCCCCAAGCCACCGGGCGGACGGTGTGGGCATGAGACACGCAGCCCGCACATTGAGCACCATCCTTCTGGTCGCTGTCGGCCTGAGCAGCATCGCAACCGACGCCGTGGCCCGGCAGCACCGGCTGACCACCGTGGGCAGCATCACCGTGCTCGGCGGATCCGACGCCGACCTCGAGTCGGTCCGCTGGGCCGTCGATCGCTTCTCTCGGGGCGGTCTCGAGCTTCCGCAGGTGGTTGTGGCCTTCGACGAGAGCGACCGGCCCTGCGACGGTCACGATGGCCTCTTCCGCAACCACGGAGGAGTCGGACGCATCGACGTCTGCACCCACAATCGATACATCGTGTTGCACGAGCTGGCGCACGCCTGGGAGCAGGCAAACCTGACCGACGAGGAGCGAGCTGCGTTCATGGCCCAGCGCGGGGTCGAGGCCTGGAACGACAAGAGCCGGCCGTGGAAGGAGCGCGGGGTCGAGGCGCTCGCCGAAGTGATCACCTGGGGTCTCTACGACCACCCGGTTGCCGGAAGCACCGAGAAGGCCGAGGCATTCCTCCTGATCACGGGCAGGGAACCACGCCAACGTGCCGCCAACGCGGCCGCCACCGTCCAGGCCGGCGCGCGGCCCGACGATTGGGACGAGCTGCGATGACGCTTCAGCCGCACATTGCGGACTTCCGGCCCTGTTGCGCCGGGTCCGGCGATGGTTCCGTTGGCTGAGGAGGTGTGGCATGACCGACCGTACCGAGCACGACCTCGCCGTGGAGCGCGCCACCAAGCGGGTAAAGGAGCTTCGCGACTTCTGGGCTCACTTTGCCGTCTATGTGGTGGTGAACACCGGGCTCGTCATCCTCGATCTCGCCCAGGGTGACGGTCTCCAGTGGGCCCAGTGGGTCATCATCGGATGGGGCATCGGACTCGTTGCCCATGCGGTGAGTGTGTTCTTCGTGGGGAACCGACTGGGCTCCAGCTGGGAAGCCCGCAAGATCGCCCAGTACGTTGAGGAAGAGAAGCAGCGCGGACCCGACGGCTTCTGAGGTTCAGGCCTCGACGGCCTGCCGGATCTCGGAGAGCACCATGTCGGCGTCGATGAGGGCGTGCTTCTCGATGGCGAACTGCGGCCACGGAGCGTCGGTGGCGGCGAAACGGCGCACCGGTGCCTCCAGGTCGTAGCCGGCAACCTCGGCGACGGTGGCGGTGACCTCGGCACCTACCCCACCGGATCGTTGCGGCTCCTGGACGAACAGCATGCGTCCCGTCTTGCGGACGCTGTCGACCACGGAGTCCACGTCCCAGGGGTAGATGGTGCGAAGATCGATGACCTCCACCTCGATGCCCTCGGCTGCGGCCGACGCGGCAGCCTTCAGCGACACCGGCACCATGCCCCCGTAGGTGACGAGGGTGAGGTCGGTGCCGGGCTTGCGGATCCGTGCCCGTCCGATGGGGATCTCGTAGCGGCCGGTGGGCACGTCTTCCTTGCCCGCCCGGTACAGCACCTTGGGCTCCAGGAAGACCACGGGATCGTCACCAGCGAGGGCGGCTGCGAGCAAACCCTTGGCGTCGTACGGCGTCGAGGGCACGATCACGATCACGCCCGGGACGTGCATGAAGAAGGCCTCCGGACTGTCGCAGTGGTGTTCGTGGGCGCCGATCCCGGCTCCGTTGGGGGACCGCACCACCACGGGCACCCCGGCGTTGCCTCGCGATCGGAAGCGGATGCGGCCGAGGTGGCTGGCGATCTGGTCGAACGCCGGATAGACGAACCCGTCAAACTGCACCTCGGCGATAGCGCGGCTCCCCGAGATCCCCATCCCGATGGCGGTTCCCACGATGCCGGACTCGTTCAGCGGGGTGTCGATCACCCGGGTCTCGCCGAATTTGGCCTGCAGCCCGTCGGTGATACGGAACACGCCGCCGGCAAGGCCCACGTCCTCGCCGAGGACGATCATGTTGGGGTCGGCCTCCATGGCCTCATGCATGGCGGCGTTGATCGCCTCGGCCATGGTCCAGGACTCGGTGGGTCCCTCCGGCGCCTCCTCGTCCTGAACGACCCAGCGCTCGTCCGGGGCGAACCCGGTCTCCGGTTCGCCGGCGGCTCGCTGGATCCGATGCAGCTGCTCGACCAGCAGGTCGGGCACCCGGGCGTAGGCGTGGCGCACGATGTCGTCCCGGCCGGGGAGGTCCAAGCTCTCCACCGCGGCCAGAGCCGCGTCGAAACCGGCGGCGGCCTTGTCGTTGAGGGTTTCTTCGCGCCCCCGGTCCCACAGCTCCCGGCCTTCGAGGAACGCCCGGGTCCGGGTGAGCGGGTCGTAGGGGCGGAACGCCTCCTCCTCGGCCTCGGTGCGGTAGAGGTGGGGGTCGTCGGCGGTGGCGTGGGGCCCGAACCGGTAGCACACGGCCTCGATCAGGGTGGGACCTTCGCCGGCGGCCGCCCGCTCGATCGCATCCCGGGTCGCCGCATACACCGCAAGGGGGTCCATCCCGTCCACGCGCACCCCGGGCATCCCGTAGGCGGTCGCCTTCTCGGCGATGGTCTTCGATGCGGTCTGCTTGTCGTAGGGCACCGAGATCGCATAGAAGTTGTTGGAGATGAGGAACACCGTCGGGGCCTTCCACACCCCGGCGAAGTTGAGCCCGGAATGGAAGTCGGTCTCCGAGGTCCCCCCATCGCCGAGATAGGCGACGGTGACCACGTCCTCGCCCCGCTGCCGGGCGGCATAGGCATGGCCCACCGCATGGGGGAGGTGGCTGCCGATGGGCACGGTGATCACCATGTGGTTGTAGGTCTTCTGGTCCCACCCCGCGTTGGGAAGGCCCCGCCAATAGGAGAGCACCACCTCGAGGGGAATCTCCATGGCGATCTGCACACCGTGCTCCCGGTAG
>CAYQZO010000082.1:0-7509 GCA_964421925.1 uncultured Acidimicrobiaceae bacterium | reverse complement strand
CGACGCAACGCGTCTCCCCCACTGCGTGGGGGAGACAAAGAGTCGTTCATCGACGAGCTGCAGCTCGGTCGTGATGTCGATGCAGTCCCCGATACTCCGTGCCACCGGACAGAACTCGGGATGGCGGGCCAGCACCCGGTCGATGCGCTCCCGCGTGTCCTCGTCGATGTCGCCCACCCCGCGTAGCGTGTAGGTGACGTGGATCCGCTTGATCACCAGGATCTTGCCGTCGAGCTCGATCTCCCCCACCGCCTCCGAGGTGAGGGCCCCGCCGCTTGCGTTGATGCCACGCGCCTCCAGCGCGCCTCCCAGGGTGCCGGTCAGTCACCCGGCGGCGGCGGCGACCACGTAGTCGAGGGTGGTGGTGTCCGGGGGGTACTCGTCGGGATCGGTGCCGTAGTACTCGGCGATCTCGGCGTGGGTGCCGAAGGTGATGGGTTCCTGCCGGGCAGGCACCCAGGCATTGCGCATCGGGCCCTTCACCCGCTCGATCTTGACGTTGGATCGATAGACGACGTCGGCGGCCATCGGTGCCTCCTCCTCAGGCGTGTCCTTCCGATGCTATCGCCGACGGACGCGCCGGGGCCCCGGCCGCAATGGCCGGGGCCCCAGCGATGTCAGGTCGTTGCTTGCCGCTACTCCCTGAACTTCACACCGAGACTTGCTCCTTGGGAGCGTCTGCGATGGTCATCCCGGTCAGCTCCTTGCGTCCGGCTCCGGCCCAGATGAGGCCGCCGCCGGTACCCATGAAGATGAGCCCGAGTGCGAGGACGATGAACGACACCGCCTGCGCAAGCTGCAGGGTGGACGCGGTCACCGTGCCCACACCGAGCGAGCCGATCAGCGCATGCGCCGTACCGCTCCATGCCTGGCCGCGAGCCAGGCCCTCGATCGGATGGCTCCGGTCGAAGTCGCTCCAGTACCGGCCGTCCACCTCGAACTCGTAGGTGCCGGCTTCATACAGGACACCGTCGTACTCGACGTCCGCAGTGAGCGTCACCGTTTGGGTGCCGTGGAGGACGTGATAGACGATGGTGGCCATCTGGTACATGTACTCGGTGGCCGTGTTGACCAGCGGGTCATCCGGATCGAAATCGTGGTCGATGATCGGGTAGGCCCATCCGCCTTCCTCGGCGGGATCGGTCAACAGCGCGAGGATCGCATCGGCGCCCTCGGTCGTGCCCCGGTCGACGAGCTGGCCATCCTCGTTGTAGGACAGCGTGACGTTCTCGGCCTCGCTAAAAGCTTGGAGGGATTCATACCCGTCCTGGACCTGCAGGTAGGCGTAGCCGCCTCCGAACAGGAAACCCAGGCCGATCACGGCAAGCACGACTCCAATGATTTGCAATCGCTTCGACATCACCAACTCCTTTCTGGTGGTGATTGTGAATGTTTTCACAAGAGAATCATATCGTGAATCACCGATTCGTCTTAGGGCCTTTGGTCCCATCCGCGGCCACCGGTCACCGCAGGGCAAGTAGCCCCACCCCGTGGGATCCGATAGCGTGTCGCCGACGCGAGGAGGACGGATGCAGGTCAGTGAGTTGATGAGCACCGAGGTGGTGACCGCACAGCCGTCGACCACCCTCAAGGAGATCGCCCGCCTGATGCTGAACCACCGCATCTCGGGGATCCCGATCGTGGGCGACGACGAGAAGCTGCTCGGGATCATCACCGAGGCCGACATCCTCCACCACGAAGCAGTGCGTGCCGGCGAGGACCACCCCGGTTACATGTACGCCCTCCTCGGCGGCGACGCGGGCCCCGCCACCACCGCCGGGGAGGCCATGACCACCCACGTGTACACGATCAGCCCCGATGACGACCACACCCAGGCGGCACGCACCATGGAGAATCGAGGGGTGAAGCGCCTGCCGGTGGTGGCTTCCGACGGCAGCGTGCTCGGCGTGATCAGCCGGGCCGACATCATCGCCTCGTTCGCCCGGCCCGACGAGCTGATCGAGGACGAGATCCGTGAGGATCTCATCGCCCGCTTGCTGTGGCTCGACCCGGACACCCTCAAGATCACCGTCGAGGAGGGCACGGTCACCCTGGCAGGGACCGTCCCCAAGCGGACCGACGCCCGCATCCTCGAGGCACTGGCCAGGCGCCTGGACGGGGTCATCGACCTCGACGCTTCGGGCCTCAGCTACGAAATCGACGACTCGCGCGACGGGGTGTAGCCCGGAACGCGTGGCACCGGCACGTGCCACCTACTCCCGGGGGACGAGCTCCTTGATCTTGGTGGCGGGAAGGCCACCCACCACCCAGCGGTCGGGGACGTCCTTGGTGACCACGGCGTTGGCCGACACGATCACCCGGTCCCCGATCGTCACCCCCGGCATGACCACGGCGTTGTAGCCGATGACGGTGTTGGATCCGATGACGATGGGCGCCATGGTGCGTCCACCGAACGGGAGCGGCTTGGAGAAGTCGTCGAGGATGTGCCCGTGGGTGGTGAGGATGGCGCCGGCCGCGATCATGGTGTGATCGCCAACGGTGATCGGGCCCCGATCGTCGATGGTGGCTCCCCGGTTGACGAACACCCCGTTGCCGAGCTCGGTGTTGCGCCCGGAGAGGATGTAGACGTCGTGGTGGAAGATGACGCCCTCCCCGACCGCCTTGAACACGCGCTCGGCCAGCAAGCGGCGCACCTTGATGGCGAAGTCGGCGAGCATCGATGCCGGGGTGCGGTCGAACATCCGCCACAGCATCAAGTAGTAGCCGCCCTCGTCGGCAAGCAGGGAGGCGTCGTCACCGCCGAAGTGGTCGTCGGCGATGCCGAAGCTGCCGGTTGCCAGGAAGTCGCCGACGAGTGCGTTGGCGTCGGCGAGGAAGGCGCCGCCGTTCCCGATCAGGTCGTCGCTGCGAACCATGTCCTCGAGCGCGGTGAGGACATCGGCTTCCGTCTTCATGGCCCGAATCCTTCTACATAGTCGACGAAGACGTCGCCGAGCCGCTCTTCGTCGAGGTGCTCCTCGGCGTGCCGGCGCCCCGCCGCCGCCATGGCTGCCCGCTGCTCGGGCATCTCCAGCATCGCTCGCACCGCGACACCGAGCGAAACGGGGTCACGCTCGGTGAGCACACCGACCTCCGGCGTGACGATGTCGCCGACCCCGCCCCCGCGGTAGGCAACCGGCACCGTTCCGGCGGCAAGCGCCTCGGCGTACACCATCCCGTAGTGCTCGAGCTTCTCCGGGGCAGCGACCAGCACGGTGGCGCCGTTGATCAGAGCCCGCTTGTCCGCTTCCGGCACGTAGCCGAGGAAGCGGCCCCGGTCACCGAGCTCGGCCTCGAGGCGGCGCCGGAGATCGCCGTCGCCGATGAAGATGGTGGGGGCGAGCGGGGCGTATTCGGGAGCGGCGGCCACGACGTTCTGGGGTCCTTTCAGCTCGGTGAGCGCACCCGCCGAAATCACATAGGTGCCGGGGAGCCCGTAGCGCTCGACGACGCCGTCGGTGAGACCGGGCCGGTACCCCACCGTGTCGACGCCGCCGGGGATGACCGTGAATCGATCGGTGGGCACGTCGACGAGCGGGCGCACCAGCTCGTCGCGCACGTAGGTCGTGGTGACGATGAGCCCGTCGGCGGCCTGGATGGCGCCGGCGATCCGCGCCCAGATCCCGTCGGCGTACCCGCCGTGATAGCGGGGCTCGATCCCGGTGCCGTGGATGAAGAGCAGGAAGGGGATGCCGAAGTGGTCGGCGGCCGCGCCCGAGGCGACCGCCGTGATGTTTGCGTGGTGGCCGACGATGAGGTCGGGTGGGGGGTCCAGGCAGCGAAGTGCCCGCGTGAAGTCCCCGATGAACCACCCGGCCATCTCCTCGTCCATCGCCGACACCGGCTGCTGCCGATCGTGCTCCCCGGGCAGGTACTCGTGGACCGGGACGACCTCGAGGGACAGCGGAACCTCGAGAAACGGGAGCTCCCCCGATCCGGCGCCGGAGTGGACCAGATAGGCATCGTGGCCGCGGGCCCGCAGCGAACGCACCTGGTGGCGGGCGACGACACCGCTCCCCCGACCCCGGTTCAAGGTGACCACCGCGACATTCATGGAGCGATAGCTTGGCACCTGCGCGTCGATCAGCCGAGCAACCGGGCCGTGATCAGAAGCTCCTGGCTCGTGCGTTCAACCGCTCGATGTCGGCGACGACCTCCATGGTTCCCAAGACCGCGTCGGGGCTCAGGCTCAGGGAGTCGATGCCGTGCTCCACGAGGAAGGCGGCGAACTCCGGATAGTCCGACGGGGCCTGGCCGCAGATCCCGACCGGCCGCCCGTGGCGGGCTGCTGCCTCGAGCAACAGGATGCAGGCCTTGCGCACCGCCGGATCGCGCTCCTCGAACAGGGGTGCGACCAGGGCGGAGTCGCGATCGACCCCGAGGACGAGCTGGGTGAGGTCGTTGGAACCGATGGAGAAGCCGTCGAAGAGGAAGGCGAACCGGTCGGCGTCGAGCACGTTGGAGGGCAGCTCCGCCATCACCCACACCTCGAGGTCGTTCTCACCCCGCACCAGCCCGTTGTCGGCCATCACGTCGAGAACGGCTTCGGCTTCGATCACGGTGCGGCAGAAGGGCACCATCAGCTTCAGATTGGTGAGCCCGAGACCGTCCCGTACCCGCTTGACCGCAGCAAGCTCGAGCTCGAAACCGTCCCGATAGTCGGGGTGGTAATAGCGGCTGGCGCCGCGCCAGCCCAGCATGGGGTTCCCCTCTTCCGGCTCGAACCCGCTTCCCCCGAGCAGCGCCGAATACTCGTTGCTCTTGAAATCGGACAGCCGGAGCAGCACCGGGTCGGGGTGGAAGGCGGCGGCCATGGTGCCGATCCCCCGGGTGAGCCGATCGACGAAGTACTCCCTGCGATCGGCGTAGCCGGCGGTGACTTCGTCCACCCGCCGTCGATCCTCCGCCGAGAGCTGCTCGTACCGGGTCAGCGCCAGCGGGTGGACGCCGATGGTCGTGGCGAGGATGAACTCCATCCTGGCGAGACCCACACCGTCGACGGGAAGGCGGCTCAGCGAGAGCGCCTGTCCCGGGTCTCCGGTGTTGAGCATGATGCGGGTGGCCGGCTTCTCGATGGCGTCGACGTCGACCTCGGTGGCGGTGAAGGACAGCGCTCCCGCGAACACCACGCCGAGCGAGCCGTCGGCGCACGAGACGGTGACCTCCGTCTCATCGGGAACGGTGGAACAGGCATCACCGGTCCCCACAACCGCCGGGATCCCGAGCTCGCGGGCCACGATGGCGGCGTGAGAGGTGCGGCCGCCCCGTTCGGTGACGATGGCCGAAGAGCGGGCCATGATCGGCTCCCAGTCGGGATCGGTCGATCGTGTCACCAGCACATCGCCGTCGTCGAAGTGACCCATGTCGCTCGGATCGTCGATGCGCCGCGACCGCCCGGTCGCGATCCGATTCCCGATGGCGGTTCCGGTGGTGAGGACCTGTCCCTTCTCTTCCAGGCGGTAGTGGCGGAAGGTCGGGCCGCGCTTCTGGCTGTGCACCGTTTCGGGACGCGCCTGCACGATGAACAGCTCGCCGGTGACTCCGTCCTTGGCCCATTCGATGTCCATGGGAACCGGCCGGCCCTTTTCCAGGCTGTAGTGATCCTCGATGGCGACCGACCACCGGGCAAGCTGCAAGACGTCCTCATCGTCGAGCGAGAAGCGGGCGCGGTCACCATCCGGGGTCGGTTCGTCGATCACCGTGTCGCCGGTGTAGACCATCCGCCGTTCCTTGGCGCCGACGATTCGGTCCACGATGGAGGGGAAACCCTCCAGCAAGGTCGGCTTGTGGACCAGGAACTCGTCGGGACCGACCTTGCCCTGCACCACGTTCTCCCCCAGGCCCCAGCTCGAGGTCACGACCACGAACTGGCGGTGCCCCGAATCGGGGTCGAGGGTGAAGATCACCCCGCTCGACGCCACATCGGATCGAACCATCTGCTGCACGCCGACCGAGACCGCGACGTCGAAGTGATCGAATCCGAGGTCCCGGCGGTAGCTGATGGCACGGGCGGTGAACAGGGAAGCGAAGGCGGAGACCACCCGGTCGAAAAGCTGGCCGGGACCGCGCACCATGAGGAAGGTCTCGAGCTGGCCGGCAAACGATGCCGTTGGCAGATCCTCGGCGGTGGCGCTCGACCGAACGGCCACGGGCACGTCCTCCACGCCGGCGGCCGCGGACAGCTTGGCGTAGGCGTCGATGATCTCGTCGGCATCGGCGGCAGCGAGACGGCCGCCTTCGATCAACTCCCGGATGGCGCGAGCGCGACGATCCAAGTCGGCCGTGTCGGTGCCATCCCAGCCGGTAAGGAGATCGCGAATCGGGGCGTCGAGGTCGTTGTCGTCGATGAACGACCGATAGGTCGATGCGGTCACGGCAAAGCCGTTTGGCACCCGCACCCCGGATGCGGTGAGGCGACGCCGCATCTCACCGAGCGAAGCGTTCTTGCCCCCAACCTCTGCGATGTCATCGAGGCCGACGTCGTCAAACCATGCGATTGCCATGACCGCTCCTCCTCGGTCGGCCCCGGACGTCGCGCTAAACGTCGTCGACGGTGCGATCTATCTGCTCGTGGATGTGCTCCATCAGGCAGTGTTGAAGAGCGGCGAGCGCCCGCGACACTGCCAGCTCGTATTCGATCGGCGGGTGGGGATGCCGGGGGCTACGAGGCGCGTCGGCGGAGACCTTGTACGGGCTCTCGAACCCGCTCAGGGTCACGGTTGCCGTCACCGACTCGACACCCGGATCGATTTCCACGGCCATGCCCACCTGCGGGGTGCTTTCCGACATTGCACCTCCTGGTGTCAGCAAACACATCATGCGCCATCGACTCACGTGCCGGGAGAGCACTTCGGCCCTACGCAGCGCCCGCCCGCGGTCGCCAAACCTGGATCCGGCTACAGCCCGGCCAACCAGAAGCCGAGTCCGACGGCGGCTGCCGGCACCAGACCGGCGGCGACCAGCCTGCGGTAGACGCCGGCGCCGATCACCCAGGCAAGAGCCGCTTTGACCAGCGTGTTGACGGTGACTGCGATCAGCACCGTCTGGGCGCCCACGGCCGGATCGACCCCGTCTCGAACCAGGTTGGCGGTGGCAAGCGTGATGGCGTCGACGTCGTTGATGCCGCTGATGGCGCCCACCACCTGCACCGACGCTTCCGATACTTCGTTGAGGAGAAAGGCAGAAGCAAGGGCGATGACCGCGTAGAGGAGCCCGAAGCCGAGGGCGACACTCAGGGTCAGCGGGTTCTCCAACTCCAGGCCGGGTGCAACGTCGTCGGGCCGGCGCGTGCGCACCCAGATGAGCGATCCGACTCCGGCGACGAGAACGCCCATGGCGGCAAGGGGCAGGACGAGCGCCCGTGCCAGGTCCGGCGCGATCACTCCCGCCTCGAAGAGCACCCGCGGGTACATGACCGCGCTTGCCGCGAGCACACCGGTGGCGAGGCCGGGGGTGAGGAAGGGTTCGCTGCGGGCGTACCTGCTGTAGCCGAGGGTCACCGCGGTCGAC
>CAYQZO010000081.1:0-7529 GCA_964421925.1 uncultured Acidimicrobiaceae bacterium | reverse complement strand
GTCAAGTTCATCGGCGTTGGCGAAGGGGTGGACGACTTGATTCCGTTCGACCCTGCAGAATTCGTCGAGGCACTGCTCGAGCCATGAACACGGACGCCCTGCTCGACCAGGCCCGGGAAGCTGCACAGGCGGCGTACGCGCCGTACAGCAACTTCCGGGTGGGTGCCGTCGTGGTCGCCGACGACGGTTCGGTATTCACCGGCGCCAATGTGGAGAACGCCGCCTACGGGTCGTCGATCTGCGCCGAAGCCACCGCCATCCACACCGCCGTGGCCGCCGGCGCCCGCGCGCTGGACACGGTGGCGGTGGCCTGCCTGGACGGGGACGACTGCCATCCGTGCGGCAATTGCCGCCAACTGATGCGCGAGTTCGGGGTCAAGCGAATCGTCACCCCCAACGGCGAGTACACCCTCGACGAGCTGCTGCCGCACTCCTTCGGCCCGGAGTCGCTGCCCAACGGCTGACCCGTCGACGTTGGCCGAACCGAACTCACCTTCGGCCCTGGCAAGCGACGGGCAAGGGCAGCACGCTGGCCGCGGAGGTGGAAATGGCGACCACGACCGCGCGTCCGACACCGACGGGGCTTCGCAACCGCTTCATGGCCCTGTTCCTGCGCACCCCCGGGGTGCAGCGCATCCTGGGACGATCGGTGGCGATGATCACCTTCGAGGGGCGCCACAGTGGCCGGATGTACGCGACGCCGGTGAGCTACCGGCGGATTGGAGACGATGTCGTCATCATGAGCTGGGCGTCGCGGCAGTGGTGGCGCAACCTCGAAGAAGGCGCGATCGTCGGACTCCGCCTCGCCGGTGACGAATTCGAGGGCATCGCCTCGGCGAAGGTGGCCGACGAGCACGACCTGAGGGCCATCGGCGACTACCTGGAGGGACGTCGGATGGACGCCAGGGCCTACGGCGTCGCCCTGGGCGCCGACGGCAGGCCCGACACCGACGGGTTGCGGGCGCTGCTCGACGACCTGGTCGTGATCCGCATCTCCGGGCTTCGTCAGGCGTCCCAGATGTGGACCGGCATCCCGATGTAGAGGAACGAGTCCATCTTGTCCGCCTCCCAGTTGGGGATCCGGCTGCACCCGTGGGAGGCCGGGTAGGGCGGGACGTGGTTGGAGCCGTGGATGGCGTAGTACGGCGTGAAGTACCACGGCTTGTACAGCGCCCCGAGGTAGTTGCGCCGCCACCCGTTGATGTGCTTGAACAACGTGAAGTCACCTCGCGGCGTGCGGGCCCGGACGTAACGGCCGCCGCTGCCTCTGGACCAGTACACCTCACCGTTGCCGGATGAGATGGGGACGATGGCGGCGACGTCGCCGTCGCGGATGACGAACAGCACCTGACGGGTGATGTCGACCTCCACGCGGTCGGGCTCGGCCGGGGCGGCGGGCGAGGATGGCGGAGTGGTCGAGCTCCAGGGCCCAGTCGCCGACGGTCCACACGTCGGTGCGGTCGATGCCGGCCAGCTTGTGCACCGCGATGACCGACGCGGCGGTCTCCCGTCCGTAGACACCGTCCAGATCCCCCCGGTACACGCCGAGCCGGGTGAGATGGTGCTGCAGCTTGGCGACCCAGAGCGCATCGGTCCCGCCGAAGATGACCGGCGGGGGCGTGTCTCTCGTCGCCGCGATTCGCCACACCACGACCGGGGCGGCGGGGTCGGGGTGGGCGGTCTCGACGGCGGCGACCTGGGTCGGGAGCCAGGCCGATGACGGCGCTGGGACGGGCTCGGCTGCGCCACCCCCGGTGGTGAGGGCGAAGGCGGCGACAAGCAGCGAGAGCATCATCTCCCTTACAGGATCGGCTACTACCTGGTCCCATCAAAGGGGGCGGCCGACCCATTCTGGTCGTCCCCCCCTTTTTCACGAGGCCTGCGAGGCTAGTCATGGGTGGGGGCCCTTGACGGTGGAGCCCGTCAGCAGCGGTCGCGCAGTCCGTGGAGTGGCTGGGCGCCGGTGAGCACCCGGTACCCGGCGGCCAGGTCGTCACAGTCGTCGTAGTCGATGGTGGCGAGCCGGATCGGACGGTCGATCAGGCCCCACACCATGATCTCGGCAGCCTGCTCGGTGCCGTTCTGATACCACTCGGTCGCCGCGTAGTTGCGCCAGTACTGCCATCCCCGCAGCGCCTGGAACGCTTCCTTGCGCTCGTCCGACAGCGACAGATCCGCCCAGGCGTGGGCCGTCTCGTGGAGGATCATCGCCTGGGCCGGAAACGTCGCCTCGGCGGTGCAGATCTCGACGACGCTCACTCCTTGGATGGTGTGGTGGAGGCCGCGCCGTCCCCGGCACGCGCTCCGCTCATCGCCGTGGTACACGTAGCGCAGCGGAGGAAGGTCGAGACCGGCCTCTGCGAAGAGGCCGACCGCCCACTGGGCCATCGCCTGGTGCTCGGCGGGGAGGTCCACGTACAGGACGGGAGCTTCCTGGGCGATGACCGCCGGACTCGGCATCCCGAGGACGACCACGGCGAGGATGGAGACCAGGGACCGAAGCACGTGTTGCCACATGCGCCAACCGTGGAAAACGGCACTTCACAGCGGCCCGCGCCGGCCGTTCCCCGGCTATCGACGACTTAAGTGCCGCTTAAGTCCGGTGCGCTCGAATCACCCCGAGTCTCGGGAGGTGAGGTGAGTAGGCTCGTCGACGAAGGGGACGGAGGGGTTGGCGTGCGTTTCAGCGTCCTTGGCCGACTCGGCGTCTTTCGTGATGGGACCGCGGTCGAGCTCGGCCCCTTCAAGCAACGCTCGCTGCTGGCACTGCTGCTGATCCATCGTGGTGAGGTGGTCTCGACCGATCACATCATCGATGAGCTGTGGGGCGAGGACGCGTCGCCCGATCGTCATAACGCGCTGTGGGTGCACGTGTCGAATCTGCGCTCCGCGCTGGAGCCGGATCGGCGAAAACGGTCCGAGGGCTCATACCTATTGACCAGGGAACCCGGTTACGTGCTCGATATCGACGCTGCGTCCGTCGACGCCACCGTCTTCGAGGGACTCCTCGTGGAGGGGAGAGCCTTGCTCGACCGGGATCCGGCTGCGGCCGCGCTGGTGTTCGGTGAGGCTCTGTCGTTGTGGCGTGGCCGCCCCTACGAGGAGTTCACCTACGAGGCCTTCGCCCAGGCTGAGATCGCCCGGCTCGAGGAGCTGCGCATCGAGGCGGTCGAAGCCCGCATCGATGCCGACCTGCAGCGGGGCATGGCGCGCGAGCTGGTGGGCGAGCTGGAGAGCCTGAGCCGCCAGTACCCGCACCGGGAGCACATCACCGGCCAGCTCATGCTCGGCCTCTACCGGTCGGGTCGCCAGGCCGACGCGCTGCGCGCCTACGGGCAGCTAAAGAGCCGGCTCGGGCAGGAGCTCGGCATCGAGCCATCGGCCGAGCTGAAGCGTCTCGAGGAGCAGATCGTCCTCGACGACCCTGAACTGGGTGCAGGCGCAAGCGTTCGGCTCCCGGGTACTGGCCGCGAGCCCGGCTTGGCGATCCGCGGGTTCGAGCTGCGCCAGGAACTCGGCTCCGGGCGTTTCGGCAAGGTGTACCGAGCGTACCAGCCCTCGGTGGGACGGGAGGTGGCGATCCGCGTTGTCCCGGCGGAGCTCGCCAACGATGCCGAGTTCATCCGCCGATTCGAGGCCGAAGCCCAGCTGGTGGCGAGGGTCGAGGATCCCCACGTCGTCCCGCTCTACGACTACTGGCGTGAGCCGGACGGCGCCTACGTCGTGATGCGCCTCCTGCGGGGAGGAAACCTGCAGACCGCGCTCGCCGACGGGGCCTTCGATCCATCCCGGGTCCCGGGCATGGTCGAACAGATCGGTGGTGCCCTCGCCGCGGCGCATCGACTCGGAGTGCACCACGACAACCTCACCGCGACGAGCGTCCTCTTCGACGACACCGGCAACGCATATCTCGCAGGGTTCGGCATCGGAGTCCATCCGAACGGCCGGGATCCGAAGGGGGGAGCGGCAGCGGACGTTGCTGCGCTCGCCTCGGTCGTTGCCCAGGCGCTCACCGGCCACGAAGGAGGCCTCGACGTCCTGGTGGAGGATCTGGACCCCCGGATCGCCGACGTCTTAGCGGGGGCGGCCGACCCCTACTCACCACTGTCGGACGCCGTTCTGTTCACCAGCGCCGCCCTGGAGGCGTTGGGCGGGAAAAGCGGGATTCCGTTGCCCGCGGATGCGACCACCCCGGGCAACCCCTACAAGGGCCTCCGACCTTTCGAGCAGGCGGACGCCGAGGACTTCTACGGCCGGGAACGGCTGCTGGAGCGTCTCCTGGCCAGGCTGGGGCGGTCGGGGCCGGTAGGCCGCTTCGTCGCCGTGGTCGGGCCCAGCGGGAGCGGCAAGTCGAGCGTGGTGAAGGCCGGATTGCTCCCGGCGCTCCGCAGCGATGCCCTTCCCGGATCGCGGGATTGGTACCAGATCGAGATCGTTCCGGGGCGCTACCCGTTCGAGGAGCTGGAGACCGCCCTGCTCGGCGTGGCCATCGACCCGCCGGCGTCGCTGCTCGAACAGCTCAGCGCACCTTCGGGGATCCGGCAGGCGGTGCGCCGCGTGCTGCCGGACGATCAGTCCCAGCTCGTCCTCGTCGTCGATCAGCTCGAGGAGCTGTACACCCAGGCTGACGCCGAGACGAGGGCCCGGTTCCTCGATGCCCTGGTCGACGCGGTCAGCGACCGCCACAGCCGGATCCGGGTCGTCGTCACCCTGCGTGCCGATTTCTACGATCGCCCGCTCCAGCACCGCGCATTCGGCGAGCTGTTGCGCGAGGGAACGGAGATCGTCACCCCGATGACGCCCGAGGAGCTGGAGCGGGCGATCACGGGCCCGGCGGCGCGGGTCGGCATCGCCTTCGACCGCGCCGTCGTAGCGGAGATGGTGGTGGAGACCGCCGACCGTGCCGGAGCGCTGCCGCTCCTCCAATACGCCCTCACCGAGCTCTTCGAGCACCGTTCCGGCCCGACGATCACGATGGCGTCCTACCAGGCCCTCGGTGGCGTGTCGGGTGCGCTCGGCGAACGGGCCGAGAGCATCTATGCGTCCCTCGGTGCGGACGCCCGCGCCTCGACCCGGAACGTGTTCTTGCGGCTGGTGACCTTGGGAGAGGGAAGTGAAGACACGCGGCGGCGGGTGCTCCTCGCCGAGCTCGCCACGCTGGAGGGCGCCGGAAGGTACGCCGAGCCGATCGTCCAGACGTTCAGCAGGCACCGCCTGCTCAGCTTCGACCGTGACCCCGTGAGCCGGGGACCGACGGTCGAGATCTCCCACGAGGCGCTGCTCAGCGAGTGGGGTCGGCTCCGTCGCTGGGTGGAGGACGGGCGATCGGACGTGCGCGCCCAGCGCCGGCTCGCCGAGCTGGCTGTGGAATGGCGAGAACGGGCCGAGGATCCAGACTTCGTGCTCACCGGCTCCCGGCTGGCGCGCTATGAGGGGTGGCTGGATGCGCCGCCGGTCGAGCTCACGGTGAACGAAGCCCGGTTCCTCGAGGCGGGGTTCGCCGAGGAGCAGCGCAGAGCTGCCATTGAGCGCGAGCGGGAGCATCGCGACGTCCAGCTCCGCCGCCGCTCGTGGCTGGTGGCGGGTCTCGCCGGTATCGTCGTCCTGGTTGTGGCTCTGGCCGCCTTCGCCTTCGCGCAGCGCCAGCAGGCTTCGAATCTCGCCGCCGAGATCGCCGGCCAGGAACGAGCCCGACAACTCACCGCTGAAGCGTTCCTGCAAGTCGACGAGGACCCGGAGCTGGCCACCATGCTCGCCATCGAGGCGATGCGGGCGACGGCCGAATGGGGCACCGTGCTCCCCGCGTCCCTCGACGCCGTCCATGCGTCGTTGCAGAGCAGAGGCCTTCCGTACCCGGACACCGATGCTCCGATTGCGCTGCGCCCCGGGCCCGCCGGAATTGTCGGTGTCTTTGCGCTGCCCCCCAACCAGCTTGCCGAGTTTGCGCAAAGCACGATTTCGCGGTCATTCACCGATGCCGAGTGCGCCACATTCGGCTCGGGCGGGGAGTGCACCGACCCCGGGTCGCCGCTGCCGGCGGGCCTGACGGTTGCCGGGGGCGACGAGGCATACCTGAGTTACGCGGCGACGGATGCGTCCCAACCCCTCGCAGGCACGCGGGTCACCATCACCGGATCCTGGACCGATGTCGAAGAAGCGGGCTTTGAGGCCGCCCTGGCCGCGATCGAAGAGCGTACCGGCATCACCATCGACTACTCCCCCCTCCGGGTGGGCGACACCCCGGCCGACACCGCGCGGCGCGGTGAGACCGATATCGCCATCGGACCGTGGCTCGGGGACCTCCCGGCGCTGGCCGGCGAAGGGCGCGCTCAGGATGTCACTCGCTACCTCCGCCGGGACGTGCTCACGGATCGATACGGCGAGTACCTGATGCGCTTCGCCACCATCGGTCCCGATGGTTCGTGGCCCGCCGACACCGGTGGCGTCTATGGCGTATGGCTCAAGCTCGGAGCCAAGTCGGTGATCTGGTACCCGACCCCTGAGTTCGAGAATGCAGGCTATCGGCCGGCCACCACCTGGGATGGGCTGCTCACACTCAGTGACCAGATCGTCGCCGACGATCGCACACCCTGGTGTCTCGGAGCCAGCAATGGCTGGCCCGCCACCGATTGGATCGAATCGATCGTCCTCGCCGCCGAAGGCCCCGAGTACTACGACCGGTGGGCGTTCCATGAGGTCCCGTTCGACGACCCGCCCATCCTTGCTGCGGTCCAGCAGATGGGCCAGCTCGCCTTCACCCCGGGCTACGTGGCTCCGGGGCCGGCCGCCATTCCGCAGCGCGAATTCTGGGAGTCGGCGCTCCAGCTGGGGGAGGATCCGCCGGACTGCTACCTCCTGCCTCAGGCCTCCTATACACCGGCGGTTACCGGATTCGAGGCCGGAGGGGATATCGACCTCTTCCGGTTCCCGGTGCTGAACGACCGGTATGCCGATGCGCTGACGGGTGCCGGGGACCTCGCCGTCGTGGTTGCCGACCGCCCCGAGGTGCGGGCCGTGTTAGAGGCGTTCATCGACCCGCAGTTCGGTGTGGAGTGGTCGGCCATAGACAACGGCTTCCTGCCGGCGAACCGCCGCTTCGATCTGAGCATGATCGACAACGACATCGAGCGCACCTTGGCCACACTCGTGCTCGAGGCTATCGAAACCGGCGGATTCCGAATGGACGCTTCGGATTTGATGCCGCCGGCGCTCGGCGAGTTGTACAACGGGCTGCTGGTCGACTACTTCACGGAGGGCCCGGAGACCGCACGGAGCATGCTGAGCGAGGTCGAGGCGGTCTGGTCTGCATTCGAACCCGGCGGCTGAGACCCGCGGAGGAGCTGGGCACGGTTGTGCTGAGGTGTGAGGTGTCAGGATGCGCACACCTAAGTGCCGTTCTGCTCGCTTCGTGATGGCTGCGTTGTTGCGCGTAATGGGTGTTCGGTGCGCGATCCATGCAGGACTGGATCTACAGCCACCGTCTGACGCGGGATTGGTAGTCGACGTAGGCCTCGCCGAACCAGAACTCC
>CAYQZO010000080.1:3628-7538 GCA_964421925.1 uncultured Acidimicrobiaceae bacterium | reverse complement strand
GCCCAACACGAGCCGCCCCCAGGAGATGTGGTCGACGGTGCGGGCCATGTCGGCGAGCAGGTCCGGGTTGCGGTACGAGTTGCAGGTGACCAGGGCGCCGATCTCGATGTGGGAGGTCTGCTCCGCCCAGGCGCCGAGCATGGTCCAGCACTCGAAATGAGGACCGTCGGGCTCGCCGTAGAGCGGGTGGAAGTGGTCCCAGTTGTAGACGAGGTCGAAGCCAAGCGCTTCTGCCTGAGCCACGGCCCGGCGCAAGCCGCGGTACTGGCCCTGTTGCGGGTGGAGCTGGGCGGCGATTCGGATCGGGCGCACTGGTTGCCTCCGCGGTGGCGTGGGCACCAATGGTGAACCTTCCCGTAGTGGGAAGGTCAAGCGTTTTCGGACGCCTGAGAGAGAGCGTCGGCGAGCGTGGTCCAGGGCAGATCGGCGCACTTGATGCGCACCGGGAACTTGCGCACGCCCTGCAACGCCTCCAGGTCGCCGAGCACCGCACCGGGGCGCTCCGGGTCGAGCGGATCCTCGCCCTCTTCGATCCCCATCATGAGCCGGAACCGACCCGTCACCTCTGCCACCTCGTCGACGGTCTTGCCCACGATGGCGTCGGTCATCATCGATCCGGAAGCCTGGGAGATCGAGCATCCCTGCCCGTCGATGGCGGCGTCTTTGATGACCCCGTCCTCGACCATCAGATCGAGGAAGAACTCGTCGCCGCAGGAGGGGTTGAGTCCTTCGGCGTGGATGTGGGGGCCGGTCAGCTTCCCCCGGCGCCGCGGGTTGCGGTAGTGGTCGAGGATGACCTGGCGGTACAGCTCTTCGAGCTCAGCCATCGCTCACCCGTCCAGCCCGAAGACCGACCTCGCCTGGAACAGGGCGTCGATGAGACGGTCCACGTCTTCGGTGGTGTTGTACAGGTAGAACGAAGCGCGCGCGGTGGCCGCCACCTCGAGGTGGCGCATGAGCGGCTTGGCGCAGTGATGGCCGGCGCGCACCGCCACCCCGTACTGGTCGAGGATGGTGGCGACGTCGTGGGCGTGGATGTCGGCGAGCTCGAAGCTCACCGCCCCGCCCCGCCGCGTCGGGTCCTTGGGTCCGTACACCGTGAGGTCGGGGACCTCGGCGAGCCGGTCGAGGGCATACCCGGTGATGGCGATCTCGTGGTCGCGCACCGCGGCCATCCCTACCTTCTCCAGGTAGTCGACGGCGGCACCGAGACCGATGGCCTGAGCGATCGGCGGAGTGCCGGCCTCGAATTTGTGCGGAACGGGCGCCCAGCGCGACTCGTAGAGCTGGACGTCCGAGATCATCTCGCCGCCGCCTTCGGTGGGCTCAAGCTCCTCGAGCCGCTCCGGCTTGCCCCACAACCCCCCGATGCCCGTCGGGCCGAGCATCTTGTGTCCGGAGAACACCATGAAGTCGGCGCCGAGGGCGGCGACGTCCACGGGATGGTGGGGGACGAGCTGGGCGCCGTCGACCACCACCAGGGCTCCGACGCTGGCCGCCGCTTCGACCAGCTGGGTCACCGGGCCGAGCGAGCCGGTGACGTTCGACATCCCGGACACGGTGATGATCTTCACCCGCTCGTCGAGCACCGCGTCCAGCTCGGTGAGGTCGACCTCGTAGTCGCCGTTGAGCGTTAGGTACACGAGCTCCACGCCGGTGTGGCGGGCCACCAGCTGCCAGGGCACCACGTTGGAGTGGTGCTCCATGATGGTGAGGACGACCTTGTCCCCGGCCTCGAGCGCGTTGAGCCCGTAGCCGTAGGCGACGAAGTTGATCCCCGAGGTCGCCCCCCTGGTGAACACGACCTCCTGGGGTGATCCGGCATTGATGAACGCCGCCACCTTCCCCCGGGCCGCCTCGTAGGCATCGGTGGCTTCCATCGAAAGGGTGTGGGCACCGCGGTGCACGTTGGCGTTCATCGTGCGGTAGTACTCGTCGACGGCCTCGATCACCTGCACCGGCTTCTGCGTCGTCGCCGCCGAGTCCAGGTAGACGAGGGGGTGCCCGTTGACCTGGCGGCGGAGGATCGGGAAGTCCTCACGAAGGTGCGCCAGATCGGTCACCCGGTGGCCGCTCCGGTCCGGTAGCTCTCGTAGCCGCCCTCTTCGATGGCGTCGGCGAGCTCAGGCCCGCCCGACTCCACGATGCGGCCGTCGAGCATGATGTGAACCTTGTCCGGTGTGATGTAGTCGAGCATCCGCTGGTAGTGGGTGATGATGACGATGCCGCGCTCATCATCGCGCAATCGCTCCACCCCTTGAGCCACGATGCGCAGCGCGTCGATGTCGAGGCCGGAGTCGGTCTCGTCCAGGATGGCGAGGTCCGGCTCGAGGACGGCCATCTGCAGGATCTCGTTGCGCTTGCGCTCTCCGCCGGAGAAGCCCTCGTTGAGGTAGCGGTCGGCGAAGGAGGGGTCCATCTGCAGTTCCTTGAGCGCGTCCATCACCTTGAGGCGAAGCTCGAGGACGGTCAGGTCGGTGCCCGTCTTGTTGGACAGGGCGGTGCGGAGGAAGTTGACCACCGAGACACCGGGGATCTCCTCGGGGTACTGGAACCCGAGGAACATGCCGGCCTTGCCGCGCTTGTCCGGGCTCAGCCCGGTGATGTCCTCGCCCTTGTACGTGACGGTGCCACCGGTGACCGTGTAGCCGGGGTGGCCGAGCAGCACGTTGGCCAGGGTCGACTTCCCCGAGCCGTTCGGACCCATGATGGCGTGGGTCTCCCCCGCAGCGACGGTGAGGTCGACCCCTTTGAGGATCTCGGTTCCATCGACCTCGGCGTGAAGATCGTCGACGACGAGCAGGTCGGTCATACCGCGAGGTTAGGGGCCTCGAACGTCGTACCCGGCAGGGTTTCCACTATCCGCGTAGTGCCTTGAACACCGGGCCGAGCGCGCTGGTATCGATGTCGTCGAGATCCTTGTACTCCTGGAGGTAGAAGCGGGAGACGCCGTGGTCTTCGTAACCGCCCAGGGTGGCGGCGGCCTGGTCCAGGGTGCCACGGGGAACGTTGCGCTCGGCGAGCCGGGCCTCGTATTCCTCGACCGATCTGCCCCAACTGGCAGCGCGCTCGGCGAGCAGCTCGCGGTACTCGGCGTCGGTCTCGGCGGCGATCACCTGTCCGGCGACGCTGATCCTGATGGCATCCGGGTCGCGGCCGTGCTCCTCGGCAGCGGCCCGCATCACCTCGAGCCGCTCGGCGAGTGTGTCGAGGTCGGTGGTGAACATGTTGTACTCGTCGGCGAAGCGACCGGCGAGCGCGGGGGTTCGTTGCATCCCCGAGCCGCCGATCACGATGGGGACGTTGGCCGGCTTCGGGAGCACCTCGAACCCGGCGGCCAGGTCGTAGTGGCGTCCGTTGAACCCTTGGTCGCCATCAAAAGCGGCGCGCAGGTACGCCAGGGTCTCGAAGAACCGGGAGAACCGCTCCCGCAGCGAATACAGCTCGATGCCGAAAGCCTCGTGCTCGGCCTCCATCCAGCCGGTGCCGACACCGAGGGTGAACCGGCCGCCCGACATCTCGTCGATGGTGGCGGCGGTCTTGGCCATCACCCCCGGGTGGCGGAAGGTGAGCGGTGACACCAGGACCACCAGCTGAATGCGGTCGGTGTCCCGGGCGAGCCCGGCGAGGGAGGTGAGGGCGTCGGTGGCCGGAGCCGACTCATTGCCGTTCAGGTAGTGGTCGGAGCGGGCAAACGCCTCCAGGCCCTGGTTCTCGGCCCAGCGGGCGAGCTCGAGCAGCCGCTGGTAGGAGCCACCCACCTGTGGTTCAACGAACAGCGCGAGTTCCATGGGAGCGGAGAGTAGTGAGCGTGTTCTTGCTGGCGGCTGGCAGCTGGCAGCTGGTAGCTCTAGGTCAGGCTCTCCATGATGGCCTGCAGCGTCTCGATGCTGGTCTCGCCCTCGATGCG
>CAYQZO010000080.1:0-3528 GCA_964421925.1 uncultured Acidimicrobiaceae bacterium | reverse complement strand
TCAGGCTCTCCATGATGGCCTGCAGCGTCTCGATGCTGGTCTCGCCCTCGATGCGCAGCGCCACGGTGCCGTCTGAGTTGGTGAATACCCAGAAGGGGAATCCGCCGTTGCCGTAGGCGACCAGTGCCGAGCTGCTGGCGCTGTCCCGGATCAACGGTACCGTCCAGCCCTCCCCTTCCAGCCACGCCGACGGTGGGTAATTGCCCCGTGCCGAGTTGACCGCCGTCGACACCGAGTACATGTCCACTCCGTTCACGCCCCCGGTTTGATCGAGCCACGCCTGCACCCGCGGTACCTCGGCCTGACAGTGCGGGCACCAGTGGGCCAGGAAGACGATGGCCTTTGGCCTCCCGTCGTTGGTGATGGCGACCTCGTTGCCCGCGAAGTCGTTGCCCACCACGGTTGGCGCGACCATGCCGATGGCCGGATCGGCGCTCGTATCCGTCGTTGCCGGCAGGGCGCCGGTGACCTGGGGCTCGCCGCTTTCCTCGGTACCGCCGCCGAAGAGGACGGCGGCGATGAGGAGGGCAACGACGACGGCGCCGAGGACGCCGAAGATTACGGTGTTGCGCGAGGTGCTGCTCTTCTGCTGGGTCATCGAGATATCAGCTCCGGATCCTTGGTGGGTAATGATGCTGTATCGGCGCGGCTATTGAAGCGATCCAACCACAGGAGGGCGAGGATGAGCAGGAAGGCGCTCAGCGCCATGTAGGGGATGGTGATGATGCCGAACTTCTCGATGTAGGCGGCAGTGCACGGGGCGCTCCGGTCGCAGGCAGCCCCGGTCGCCAGGCTCGGGTACGCCTGGATGAGCCGGTGATAGACGGAGATCGACCCCCCGATGATGGCCAGCGGCGCCACGTACACCCGGATCCCGTGGTCGCGCCGTATGGCGGCGATGAGGAGGATGATGGACAGCGGGTACATGGCGATCCGCTGGTACCAGCACAGGGTGCATGGGATGAGGTGCTGGACCTCGGACAGATAGAGGCTGCCCAGGGTGGCGACGGTGGCCACGATCCAGGCGAGCCACAGCTCGAGCCGCGAGAAGGCACCGAACACCTTGGCGCGCACGCCGGCCCCCGCATCGGTGGTGCCGGTGAGCCCGACCACGACGATGCCGATCGTCGCCGCATTGGCGGCGATGGTGAGCAGGGCGAAGAAGATAGCGGCGGTATTGAGGCTCACGGGCGGGCAGACTACTGCCCGTCGCCGATAGCCGACATAGCTGGTAGCTGGTAGCTGATAGCTTTCTCCCATGGGTGCGCTGATCTTCCTTGCCGCACTGGTCGTCGTGCTGGTGGTCTTCGCCATCGGCTTGTTGCTCCAGGAACGCAATCCGGTGGAGAGCGCGGTCATCTACTCCGTCGAGGACGCCGTCGACTTCGTCTGGGACGGGCTCGACGCTGAGACCAAGGGGAGCATCGACCCCTCGGATGTGCGCCGCATCCTCGAGTGGGAGATGCACTACCTGCAACAGCCGGCCAAACGGGATGGGGCAGCCGTGGTCGGCGGCATCGATGCGGCCGCCTACGCCCAGGATCGATCGGTCGAGCAGGGCTTCGGGTATGAGCCCGAAGTGATCTTCGCGGTGCTCGACCAACAGGCGCTCTACCTGGAATCACTCGGCGCGGTCGGCCCACCCGTTCAGAACCCCGAGTAGGGTCGCCGCCGATGGCCCGCCTACCCGCATTCTCCGAGCACCGATTCATCGGGGTGCGAGCTTCGATGATCGTCTACGACTGCGACGACGCCGATCAGTTCGCGATGCTGACCGTGCTCGTCGACGAGGGCGAGCTCGTCAAGACCAGGGGCTTGCAGTCCTTCGCTCCCGACGTGCTCGCCGAGGCCAGAAACCGCGGGTTCCACGCCCCGTGACCGCGCTCATCGACTTCCACGTCCACCCACCGGTGGGGCTGCTCATCACCGGGCCGCTGGCGCCCTTCGAGCTCGGAGTGGAGGCCATGACGGTCGACGAGGTGGCCGATTACTACCGGGAGCGGGATGCACGAGCGGTCCTGCTCGGCCTCGATACCGAGTCCACCAGCCGGCTTCGTCCCTTCTCCAACGACGACGTGGCCGCGATGGTGAGCTCCCACCCCGACGTGTTCGTCGGTCTCGGATCGGTCGATCCCGCCCTTGGGGCCAAGGCAGTTGCCGGTATCCACGGAGCGGCGAGGCGTGGCCTGGCCGGGCTGGCCTTCGACCCGGTGGCCCAGGACTTCGACCCCGCCGATCGGTCCAACGCCAATCTGTGGGCCAACGCCTCCGACCATGGGCTCATCGTCCTCTTCCACACCGGAACCACCCGTCTCGGACGCGGCCTGCCCGGGGGCGGTGGGCTGCGGCTCAGCCACGGCGACCCCCGCTCGGTGGACGCCGTCGCAGCCCGACACCCGGAGCTGCGGGTCGTGCTTGCCCACAACGGAGCGCTGTGGCGGGACGAGGCGGTTGCGGTGGCCGCCCACAAGCCGAACGTGTGGCTCAGCCTCATCGGGGCCGGCGCCGGCGAGTACGCCACGGTGGTCGGCGACGATCGGGTCGACCAGGGCCAGCTGCTCTTCGGCAGCGGCTGGGCGCTCGGTGACCTGGATGCCCAGCTTGGCGACTGGAAGGAAGCGGACGAGGGCCTGCGCAGCAGCGTTCTGCACGACAACGCGCTAACCCTTCTCGAAGCCGAGCTCTAGAGACCGGAGAACCAGATGGCGGCGGCGGTCAGGATGACGAGGCCGGTGATCAACGACGCCAGGATCAGATAACGGGTCTGCACCCCCGGGAGGCTACCGGCATCCCCAACCCTGGGCTCGGGAGCGCGCCTGGCGCGGCTGCGGGCCCACGGTTCGCAGTGACAAACCCCGGGGACCAGCGGTCCGACCTCCCACTGTCGGGGTTTTGGCATGACGCGTGCCACGGCCGTTCCGGCCGCTGTTCAATGCCAAAACACCCTCCACTAGTCTCTGCTTCTCGCGTTCTGGGAGATCGTTTGTACGACGTCGCCATCATCGGTGGTGGGCCCGGCGGCTACGCGGCCGCGCTCTACGCCCACAACTTCGGGCTGTCCGTGGCCCTCGTCGAGAAGGACACGGTGGGCGGTACCTGCCTGGTGCGGGGGTGCATCCCGGCCAAGAGCTGGCTGCAGACCGCCGAGGTCTTCCAGACCGTGTCCCGTGCCGAGACCTTCGGGGTGCACGCCGGTGAGCCCAAGCTGGACTGGCAGGCGGCGCTCGACCGCAAGAACGACATCGTCGACGGCCTGGTCAGGGGGCTGTCCGGTCTCCTCAAAGCCCGCGGCACCGAGCTGATCGACGGGTACGGGCGGATCAAGGACGGGGCGGTCGAGGTCACCGCGCCCGACGGCGCCACCAGCCTCCTCGAGGCCAAGAACATCATCGTTGCCACCGGCTCGGTACCCGCCACCATCCCCGGCTACCACATCGACGGGGAGCTGATCGTCACCTCCGACGAGGCCCTCGACTGGCCCGACCAGCCCAACCGGCTTGCCATGACCGACGCGGCCATCGACACCGC
>CAYQZO010000079.1:0-7581 GCA_964421925.1 uncultured Acidimicrobiaceae bacterium | reverse complement strand
TCGGCTGGCGCTCCTCCCACTTGCCCCACCAGGGGAACCCGTAGGCGAACACCACTCGCATCCCCGAGTCCTGCAGCGCCTGGATCACGGCATCGGTATGGGCGGGGGAACCCTGGATGTGGGACCAGTCGAGGAGCGTGGTGATGCCGGCGTCGATGGCGCCGAGAGCCGACAGGAGGTTGCCCACGTAGGCGTCCTCGGGACGGTACGCCGGTGCCAGCTTGTGCAGCACGAAGGTGATGTAGCTGGTCCGCCCCTCGAGGGGGACGTCGGTGCCGATGTTGCGCAGCAGGCCCTCCCAGATGTGGCGGTGGGTATCGATGAAGCCGGGTATCACGATCATGCCATCGGCGTCGATCACCTCGATCTCGCCGTTGGCGAGCTCGCGACCGACGGCGAGGATCTTGTCCCCTTCGACGAGCACGTCGCCGGTGCCGAAATCCCCAACCGCCGGATCGAGGCTGAGCACGGTGCCGCCCCGGATCAGCTTCCGGTTCGTCGGCGGCACCGAGAAGTCGGTGTCGGCGGGATAGAACGCGGGGAGCTCGGCCGCCTTTGGCGGCCGACTGCCGATCACCAGCCTGCGCGCCCGCTTGTAGTTGCGCTTGGCCAGCTCTTTGAGATCGCCGGCCTGGAACAGGATGATCCCGATGAGGACGAGGAAGCCGACGAGCATCGGACCGTCGTCGGGGGACAGGTTGAGATAGTTCAGTGAGGTGAGGATGAGGGCGAGCAGCACCGAGGCGACGCCCCCTCCGACGAACGTCGCCCGGCCCCCGGACAGTGCCGCCCCCCCGAGGACGGCGGCGGTGATGCTCTGCAGCGGGTAGGGGGCTCCGGCCTGGGCGTTTCCGATCGGCGAGAGCGCCATGACGAAGAAGGAAGCGGTGGCGGCAAGCACCGCGGCGAGCAGCAACGCCCGCACCTGCACCCAGTTGGTGCGCACGCCCGCTCGCTTCGCCGCCCGCTCGTCGAAACCGGTCGCCCGCAACGCCAACCCCGGCCCCGAGGCGTGCAGCCAGAAGTCGGCGAGCCCGGTGGCGGCGATGGCGACGACGAAGAACACCGGGATCGGCCCCACGCTGGTCTTGAGAACCGAGGCAAATCCGTCGCTGATCAGGCCCTGTTGTGCGGGACGCATGGCGAGTGCGATCCCGTTCATGATGAACCAGGTGGCCAGCGTGGCGATGATCGATGGGATCTTGATCCCGCGGATGAGCCCGGCGTTGGCGAGACCGAGAGCGACCCCGAAGAGCAGGATGACGCTCATACCGAGCACGATCTCGGTGACGCTCGCCCCGATCGGGATCAGGAACGAGGCGACGACGACCCCCACGCTGATCATGCCCCCGACGGAGAGATCGAGGTAGCCGACGAGGATTGCGTTGATCTGGCCGGCGGTGACCACGAGCAGCGGAAGCGCGAGCAGGAGGATCCGGTTGATGTTGTTTGCGGTGAGGAACTGACCCTCGAAGCGCCATTCGGTGAAGGCAGCCACCGCGACGATCAGGACCAGCTGGAGCACCACCGGCATCCACAGCCGGAACCTGATGATCTTGCGCCACTTGTTCTTGTCGCGGGCGTCGCGCAGCACCTTGCGGACCGCCAGGCGCGCCGATTCGGTGTAGGAAGTCACGATTCCTCCTGCGCCGCCTTGGGCATGGCCACACCCAGCGGCGACCGCCCGGCCTTGGACAAGCCCGGGCCGCGCACCATCGCCTCGACGATGCGCAGCTCGCTGAGCTCGTCGCCGGGGATCTCCTCGATGATCTGGCCCCGTGACATCACCAGCACGCGGTCGCACAGCCCCGCGAGCTCGAGTGGATCGCTCGACTTCACCAGCAACGCGGTACCGGCATCGGTGCGGGTGCGCAGCGCCTTGTAGATGTCGAACCGGGAGCCGACGTCGACGCCCTGGGTGGGCTCGTAGGCCAGGATGACCGACGGCTCCTTGAGGAAGGACCGCGACACGGACACCTTCTGCTGGTTCCCCCCGGACAAGAACTCGACCGGCTGATCCAGGGACGGCGTTCTGATCTCGAGCTCGTCGACGAGGTCGTCGACGGTCTGTCGCTCCCGCCGTCGATTCAAGAATCCAGCGACGCTGAAGCGGCGCAGCGCCTGGATCGTGGAGTTGACCCGCACCCCGAGCACGGTCATCAGCGCCTGGTGCTTGCGGTCACCGGGCAGGAGCATGATCCCCGATCCGGTGGCCTGGTGGGTGGAGATCAGCATCAGGTCCTCGCCGTCGCACACCACCCGGCCCGCCCGGGGCGGGAGCTGGCCGGACAGACACTCGAACAACTCGTACTGCCCGTTTCCCTCGGCGCCGGCGATGCCGACGATCTCGCCGCTCTCCAGGGTGAAGCTGACCGGGCCAAAGGCCTGGCCCTGCAAGGCGTCGACCACCAGGACGTCCCGGGGCTCCTCGCTCGAAGGCGCCGCCGGGGGAAACGCGGCCTCGAAGGGCCGGCCCACGATCAGCTCGACGAGCTGACCCTCGGTGATCTCGCCGACGTCGAAGGTCCCCTGCGCCCGCCCGTCGCGGAGGACGGTGACGCGGTCGGCGATCTCGAGGACCTCGGGGAGACGGTGGCTCACGTACACCACACCGACACCCCGATCCCGGTACTGGGCGATGGTCCGGTGCAGCGCCTCCACCTCGTCGGGCCCCAATGCGGTGGTGGGCTCGTCGAGAAGCAACACCAACGGGTTGGTGATGAGCGCCTTGGCCACCTCGAAGAGCTGGCGATCGGCCAGGCTGAGGAACCGGGCAGGGGCATCCGGAAAGAGCTCGACGTCGAGGTCGAACTCGTTGAGCTGAGTACGCGCCCACTTCTTCCTCCGCCAAAAGGGCGGGCGCTGGTCGGGCGGAGCCGCCAGGAACAGGTTGTTCTTCACCGGCTCCGCCCCCACCAGCGACGTGTCTTGATACGCCATGGCAAGGCCGAGCTTGCGCGCCTGCGCCGGGGAATCCCGGCGCAAGGGCTTGCCCCCGATCCGGATCGTGCCCAGATCGGGGTCGACAAACCCGCTGGCAATCCCGAGGAGGGTCGACTTCCCCGAGCCGTTCTCGCCGACGATGGCATGCACCTCGCCGGCGCGGCAGTCGAAGCTGACGTCGGTCAGCGCCCGGACCGCCCCGAACTGCCGGGAGACCCCGGTCAGTTCGAGGACACGATCCGTCGACCCTCCTGCGGGATTGCGCTCGGTCATCCGCCCTGGAACATCAGCGTCAGCACCTCATCGGGCACGAGCGACGTGCCTGAGACCGACGCGTGCGCCCGGTTCTCGTCGCAGTCGTCGGCACTGATCTGCCGCATCACGTGGGGCACGATCACCGTCGCCGGGACCACACTCTCGTCCTGCAGGGCGAGTATCGAGGCAGTCACGGCCGTCCGCGACTGGAAGTTGCCGCCCGCCGAGTAGAAGATGTTGTACGTCGGCACGCCTCGATCCACCCAGTCGCAGAACAGGCTCTGCTCATCGGTGCGCAACGCCACCGTGACGTCCGAGTAGTCGTAGTCACGCTGATCCATCACCCCGGTGCCGATGTACTGCCCGTCGGAGTACTCGTACGCCCAACCCTTGATGTCGGGATCCTGGGTCAACAACCCTTCGTACACGCCGGGAATGGCCGGGTCGTACCAGAAGGTGTCACCGACCGTGGTGTTGGCGTCCGGTGGCGGGTTGACGATCGTCAGACCGTCTGCTTCGAGCGCCGGGGCAATGCACCGCTGCCAGCCCAGGGTGAGGGCGTTGCCGGTGGACCCTCCGAGCAGGGCCACCTTGGTGCCGTCCGGCAGGTTGTCGTCGAGGACAGCGGCGAAGCTCTCACCGAGCGCGCACAGGTCCTCACCGACCACGGTCAGGTAGTCCTGACCGGGGACCAGGGCCCCATCCTGATCGGACAGACCCACCCAGCCCGCAGAGAACGACGCGTACGGGATGCCCGCGGCGTTTGCCGCCAACAGCACCTCGCGCAGGCCCACACCGATGTCCGGGTAGCCGACGATGAAGTCGACGCCCCGGTCGATGAGGAACTGAACGCCATCGATATGGGTTTGCGGGTTCGTGTCGAAGTTCGCCTCGGTGGAGACGATGGTTCCGATCTCCGGGTAGGTGAGCGCCTGGAGGATGGCCTCCATATGGCTCACCGCACGCCACACGTTGACGGTGTCACCGCCGCCGTCGGCGTACCCCATGATCAGGTCGCCGCCGGATCCGGTGTCGCACTCCTGATTGTTGAAGCACTCCATCGCCTTGGCGATGGTGGCGTCATCGAGATCCTGATTGGCACGGGCGATCGACGCCAGGATGATGTTCCAGCTCGCCTCATCCGACGGAGTGACCGGGCCGAGCGCCTTGGCGACGAGCGCCGGGTCGGCGTCGGTGCTCTCCCCGTACATGGCGAGTGGACCTTCGTCCACCATTGCTGTGGTCGTCGTCTGCCCGCCAGGGGGCTCGGTGGTGGCCGTCGTCGTCGGTGCGGCCGTCGTCGTTGTGCTCTCCGACGAGCCGCATGCCGCAGCCACCAGGGCGAGTACGCCCAGTACGACAATGAGTTTGAGTTTCATCTTCCTCCTCCAGTTGGTGTCTTCCTGCAGTGAGACTCGCCTCCGTCCGTCTCCTTTCTCATCTCACTCGTTCATCGGGGTCAGTATCTCTTCCACTTCCGAGCGGGTCGGCCGCCGCCGTTCGCGGAGCAGCTGCTCCACGCCCTTGGTGATCCGATCGCCCGAAATCAACATGCCGCCCACGATGACCAGGCCGAACACCACGAACTGCATCGAGGTGGGCAGCCCCATGGTGAGCATCGTCTGGTCGAGGCCTTCCAGGAAGAAGGCGGCGGCAAAGGTCGCAAACGGACTGGCCAGGCCACCGGTCAAGGAGGCGCCACCAATCACCACCGCGGCGATCGGAGCGAGCAGGTAGTCCGTGCCCACGCCAACCCCGGGCCGGCCGATGAGCCCGGCGAGCGCTATACCGGCAATGGCGTAGAAGACTCCGGCGACCACGTACACCAGGATCTGATTCAGGTTGACCCGGACGCCGGCGATGCTGGAGGCCACCGGGTTCGCCCCCACCGCCTGGAAGCGCCGGCCGACCGTCGTGTAGCGGAGGACGAGCGAGACGACGATCGTCAGCAGCAGCGCGAGCCAGAAGACGGCGCTGAGCCCGAGGATGCGGGCATCGACGAGGTCGCCAAGCCGCTCCGGGACCGGGTTCTGCGCCGCGAACGGGGTTTTCCATGGCCACTTCCCGTTCACGTAGCGGCGGATGAGGCCGGTACCGATCTGCCAGGTGGCAAGGGTGACGATGAGGGCGTTGAGGTTGAGCCCGCCGATGAGGAGGCCGTTGAAGAGCCCGATGGCGGCGCCGGCGGCGAGGGCGACGGCCACGGCGATCCAGATGCGCTCGTCGGAGCCGTGGGATACCCCCACCATGATCACCCCGGCCATGCTCATCGTCGCCGGTGTGCTCAGGTCGATGCCGGCGGTCATGACCACCAGCATCTGGCCGAGGGCGGCGATGGCGAGGACGCCGCCGTAGCGGGCCACGGCCCGGAGCGGGACGCTCCCGATCATCTCCGGCACGAAGATTGCGGCAAAGGTGACGAGCAGGGCGAGGGCGATGTAGACGGGCAGGAAGCGGGACGCCACCACGAATCGGGTCAGCCCGGCAGAGGGTTGCGCGGACGTGGTCATCGCTCACCTCCCGCGGGCCCGGCGACCAGGGAGGCCGCCGCCCGATCCTGTGCCGCCCTCGCCAGGCTGCGGACCTCTGCGACGTCGGCGACCAGCTCGCCGTTGCGCATGAGGGCGCTCCCGTCGGCGAATACCCAATCGACGTTGGAGGTGTCCATCCCCCACACCACGGCGCCGATGGGGTCGTTGACCGGGGTGATGTTGGGGCGGTCGGTGCGGAGCACCACGATGTCGGCCCGTTTGCCGGGCTCGATCGAGCCCGTGGTCTCGCCCAGGCCTGCGGCGCGGGCGCCGTCGGAGGTTGCGTAGCGGATCACGTCCCGGGTGCTGAGCAGCTTGGGAACGCCGGCCTTCCCGGCCAGCTTCAGGTCGAACAGGGTGGCGTGCTGGATGGAGATGGCGGCCCGCATCTGGGCGAACATGTCACCGGGTGCCACCCGCTCGCTGCCGACACCGAGCCCGGGCCGGATGTTGCGGTCGATGAGAGCCTGCATCGGGGGCGCACCCATCCCGCCCGCCATCTCGCTCGACGGCGTCACCGCCACGGCTGTCCCCGAGGATGCGATGGCGTCGGCGTCCGCGTCGCCGGCATGGGTGCAGTGGACCAGCGTGACGTCCGGTCCGAGGAGCTTGCGCGCACCCAGGGCGGCGACCGAGCCCCTGTCGTCCGGCGTGGTGGCGGCGTGGGCATGGATGCGCAGCCCGAGGCGGCGGGCACGCTCCCAATCGGTGCCGATCTGATCGAGGTTGCCGCCGCGGTCGGCGCCGAAGGCGATGGAGGTCAGCGGGCCGGCCTCGCTCGACCGTTCCATCCGCCCCGGGTGCTCGTGGACGAGCACCGTGCGCAGCCCGGCATCGGCGTGGGCCTGAGCCGTCGCCTCCAGATGGGCGTCGCCGAAACCCGGGTCGGACCAGTCGACCACGGAGGTGATTCCCGCCTCGACCGCCCCGAGCAGCCCGACGAGGGTGGCCGCGTACAGGTCCTCCGGGGAGTACTCGTGCCCGTTGGCGGACTCGTCGCCGAGGTTGCGGAACAACGATCTCCAGGCGTGGCGGTGGGTGTCGACGAACCCGGGCATGACGATGGTGTCGGTGGCGTCGACCTGCTCGGCATCGCGGGCCCGCAAGCCGGGGCCGACCTCGGCGATCCTTCCGTCCTCGACGAGGACGTCCGCCTCGGCGTAGTTCTGGGTGCGCGCCCCGAGAGTGAGGACGCAGCCGCCGCGGATCAGGGTGCGTTCGCTCACACCCCGCTCCTCGTGTCGACCGACTTGGACACCGTTTCGTAGATGCGGTCGGCGGAGGGAAGGGCCAGATCCTCGAGCGCGGCCGCCGCCGGAAGCGGGATGTGCGGAGTGGTGATGCGGATGCTCGGCCCGTCCAGGTTCCAGAAGCCCTCTTCGGCGACGATCGAAACCAGCTCGGCTCCCCACCCGCACAGCCGCGGGTTCTCCTCGACGGTGAAGAAACGGCCGGTCTTGGTCACCGACTCCAGGAGCGTTGCGGTGTCGAGGGGAACCAGCGAGCGGACGTCGATGACTTCGGCGGAGATGCCGTCGACGGCGAGGCGGTCGGCCGCCTCCAGGGCACGGGGGACCATGAGGGCGAGGGCGGCGATGGTGACGTCGCTCCCCTCCCGGACCACACGGGCGGACCCGAGCTCGTCGACGATCTCGCCGGCGGGGATGTCCGCCTTCGTGGCCATCAGCGACTTGTGCTCGAAGAAGACCACCGGGTCGGGGTCACGGACCGACGCCGCCATCAACCCGACCACGTCCTCGGGCGTGGACGGGGCGACCACCTTGAGCCCGGGGATCATCATCGCCCAGTTCTCCACGCTCTGGGAGTGCTGCGGGCCGAAGCGCGATCCGCC
>CAYQZO010000078.1:299-7640 GCA_964421925.1 uncultured Acidimicrobiaceae bacterium | reverse complement strand
AGAAATCGATCGGCCCCGACAAGCTCAATCAACTGCGCCACCAGCAGTTCTTCGGCCCGCATGGCCGAGGTCTACGCCGGGTACATCTCCTACACCGATCACGAGATCGGCCGCCTCATCGACTATCTCGAGGAGTCCGGCCAGTTCGACAACACGATCATCGTCATCACGTCGGACAACGGCTCGAGCGCCGAGGGCGGGCCCAACGGCTCGTTCAACGAGAACAAGTTCTTCAACGGGGTGCCCGACACCGTCGAAGCCAACCTGGCCAAGATCGACGACCTCGGCGGTCCCGCTGCCTACAACCACTACCCGAGCGGGTGGGCGTGGGCCTTCGACACCCCGTTCCCCTACTGGAAGCGCAACGCCGGCTACGAGGGCGGTGTGTGCGACGCCTTCTCCATCACCTGGGTCAACGGCATCGAAGACCGCGGCATGCGTCACCAGTACGTCCACGCCATCGACATCGTGCCCACGATCTACGACCTGCTCGGTGTGGATCCGCCGGACTACGTCAAGGGCTACCCGCAGCGTCCCATTGAGGGCGAGAGCTTCGCGCCGACGCTGTCCGATCCTGATGCTGAGGGCCGCCAGACCCAGTTCTACGCCATGCTCGGCCAGCGGGCCATCTACCACGATGGCTGGCTCGCCAACACGCTGCATCCACCGATCTCGGCGTGGGGGAACTTCGACAAGGACGAGTGGGAGCTCTACCACCTGGCAGAGGACCGGGCGCAGTCGAAGAACCTCGCGGCCGACCAGCCGGAGAAGCTCGCCGAGCTGCAAGGCCTGTGGTTCTACAACGCCGGGCTGTACAACGGCATGCCCCTCGACGATCGCTCCGCGGTCGAGATCCTCAACCGCGAGGCGCCGGAGCCTGGGGCGCCCCGGGAGCACTACGAGTACTACCCGGAGACCGCCGAGGTCCCCGAGTCCGTCGCGGTGTCGGTCATCGGACGCAGCTTCACCATCGCGGCGGGCGCCAAGGTCGAGTCCGAGGATCCCGAGGGAGTGCTCTTCGCCCACGGCGGCGTCGGCGGCGGCCACGCCCTCTACATCCACGAGGGCAAGCTCGTCTACCTGTACAACTGGCTCGGCGAGAAGCACCAGTACGTGCGGTCGGAGGACGGCATCAAGCCGGGGCGCCACGTCTTCACCGCCGAGTTCACCAAGACGGGACAGGACGAGGCCACCGGCAGCGCCATCGGCGACGTGAAGCTCTACATCGACGACAGCGTGGTCGGCGAGCTCGCCGGGGTATGGACGCAGCCGGGCAGCTTCGCCCTGGCGGGGGACGGGCTCAACGTCGGGCTGGACCGAGGATCGCCGACCTCACCCGACTACGCACCGCCCTTCGAGTTCGAAGGGGGCGAGATCGACAAGGTCATCATCGACGTCAGCGGCGAGCCGTACGTGAACTACGAGCTCCAGCTCCGCTCTTACCTGGCCCTGGACTGATCGACAACGCCGAGGCGTGACGGGACTCAGCGCCGTGTGACCATGGCCGGCCACTCCCCCGGCGCCGCTGCCCTGCGGCCGGCGTCGCCGGGGGGAAGACCGACTGAACCTCAGAGCTCGGCGATCAGCTTTCCGGCGCTCCTCAGCCGGAACGAGTTGATGATGTCGAGGATGCCCTTCATCATCGCCCACACGCCGGCGAACACCAGCAGCGTCTCGGCTTTGGTGAAGAACCACTGGTTGGCAAGCCAGAAGCCGAGCAACACCAACAAGATTCCCGCGATCAGGGTCAGCCACCACAGGTCGTAGTAGCTCCTGACCGAGAACGCCTCGACGATCCAGATCACGCCGAACAGCAGGAACAGGAACCCGAGGATGTTGGCGATGGCCACGAAGGTCTCCTCAGGGTTGAAGATGGCCACCAGCCCACCGATGACCAGCAGCCCCCCGAACACGTACCACAGCCACTTCCAACCTTCCACGATGGTCCCGATCGCCAGGTACTGCACCCCGGCGACGATGAAAAGGATCCCGATCACGACGCCGACCGTTCGCACCGACGTGATGTCGAACTGGAATACCAGGAAGCCGACGACGATCCAGGCAACACCGAGCAGCAACAACAGCCACCAGTACTTGCCGATCTCCATGGCCTGGAGCGTTTCGGTTGCCCGCTCCCGAGGCATCTCTTCTTGCATGACTCCCTCCTCCTGTCGGCGTTACGGTAGCGCGCCAAGGACCAGCTCTCATCGATTCGGGGCCGGTGTCGGGCTCAGCGCGACTCGGTGCGGGCGGCGCTGAGGGCGGCGATGAACAGGGCGGCGATCCCCACCTGGAGGGCGAGCTTGCCCCACTCGATAGTGCCCCGGGAGAAGACCCCGAGTTCGGCCCAGGCCTCTCCGGTCTCGGCGGCCCACCCGAAGTACTCGGCGATGAACTGCCCGGCAAAGGCGGCGGCGATGCCGATGAATACCGTCAGGATGAGCCCGATGCGCTGCGTACCCGGGACGACGACGCGCGCCACGAGGCCGATACACGTCCCGAAGACGAGGACCGCAAGCAGCGTCTGCCAGAACCCCATCCTGCCCTCCGTTGTGTGCCCTGCTTCCAGTATGGCGCACCGGTCTGTTCTGGTCCAGCCTTGCGGCGTACGACTACGCTCCGGCGACCGGGAGGAGATGAATGCACAGCGTGGAGAGCAAGCTGTTCGACGATTCGTCCCCGCAGCTGGACCGGTTCGGGGCGCTGCTCGGCCTCACGGCAGTGACCATCGTCCTCCAATCCCTGATCGACGTCAGCAACCCGGCCAGGGAAGTGGGCCAGACCATCGCCTCGCTCGTCCTCACCGCGGCCGCCGGGGCCACCGTGCTGCTCGCCTTTCGCGCCGCCGGCCTCGCCAAGCGCTGGATGCGGATCGCCGACATCTTGGTGGGGATCGCCATCGTCGGGCTCATCCTGGTCCTCGTGCTGGAGATCGTAAGCAGCGACAGCGTGACGAGTAGCGAGTCGAGCGGCGCCCCGCCGATCACGTTTCTCATCTTCTCCATCGTTGCCCCGATCGTCGTCGTGTGGAGGCTTGGCCGGCAAGGTGCGGTGAGCGTCAAGACGCTCGCCGGCGCCGTGGCCACGTACCTGCTCATTGCCAACGCGTTCAATTACGCCTTCGTCAGCCTCGACCAGCTGTCCGGGTCACCGTTCTTCGGGCAGACCGAACCCACCACCGCCTTCATGTACTTCAGCCTGGTCACCATCACCACGCTCGGCTACGGCGACCTGGCCCCGGTGTCGGACTTCGGCCGGCTGCTGGCGGCGAGCGAAGCGGTGGTGGGCCAGGTGTTCCTGGTCACCTTCGTCGGTATCGTCGTCGGGCTCCTGGTGCAGGAACGCCAGGCGAGCTAGCTAGCCGGCGAGTGCGGCGTCGATGGCCTTGCCCGTCTTGCGCACCCGGAAGGCTCCGATGATGTCGGTGATCCCACGCACCATGGCCCACACCCCGGCAAAGATGAGCAGGGTCTCCGCCCTGGCGAAGAAGAACCGGTTCCCCAGCCAGAAGGCGAGCAAGATCATCAGAATCCCGGCGATCAGATTCAGCCACCACAGGTCGTACAGGTCCTTTGCCATGAACGCCTCGATGATCCAGATGACTCCGACCAGCAGGAAGATGAACCCGAGGATGTTGGCGATGGACACGAAGGTGCGCTGCGGGTTGAACATGGCGACCAGTCCGCCGATGATCAGCAGGGCGCCGAACACATACCACAGCCAGGCCCATCCCTCGGCCTGGGTGCCCACGATCACGTATTGGAGGCCGGCTACCAGGAACATCAGCCCGATCAGGATCCCCACCGCCGTCACCGAGGTCGTATCGAACTGGAAGATGATGAAGCCGACGATCAACCAGGCGATCCCGACGATCAGCCACACCCACCAGAACCTGCCCACGTCATCGAGTGCTTCGACGGTCTCGGCGCGCATGCCCTCGTCCACTGGAGTCCTCCCCTCGTTGCCTGAGCCCCCAGGCTAGCGACTATTCCGTCACTGTGACGATACGGGCCGGCACCTCGGGACGGGAGGCAATCCAGGCACCGAGGATCACCATACCGGTGCCGATCAGCGCCATCGGCGCCACCGCTTCGCCGAGGAAGACCACTCCGAGGGCAATGGCCACGATCGGGATGAAGTAGGTCGAGACCGAGCCACGGGCCGCTCCGACCCGGCCCACCAGATTGGTCATCATGACGAAGGCCACGCCGGTGCTGAGCACACCGAGCGGCACCATCGCCGCCGCCGCCTTCCAATCCCAGGTCGATCCGGGAAGCTGGATCACACCGATCGGCACGACCACCACGAGGGCAGCGAGCTGGGCGCGCAGCAGGACCGGCAGGGCGCCGTAGCGCTGCTGCAACGGGACCGCCACGTTCACCGACAACCCGTACATGATCACCGCCAGGATGACCAGGCCCGCCCCGAGGGCAGTTGCCGAGCTCGTCTCCACCTCGGGCAGGAAGATGGCGACGATGCCGAGGAACCCGATCCCGATGCCGGTGAGTTGCAGCCAGCCGGGGAGGCGCCCCAGGAACAGCGTCGCCCAGATCGCTGCGGCGATGGGGACTCCCCCGTTGAGCATCCCGGCCACCGAGGAGTCGATCCACTGTTGGGCGATGGGGAAAAGCGTGAGCGGAATCGCGATCCAGATCATCCCGAGCATCGCCACCCGCAGCCGGTCTTCGCGCTCGATGGGGGCTCGCGCCTTGGAGAACAGGGCGAGCGTGGCCGCCCCGAGCAGCACACGGAGCATCGTGATCACCCCGGGATTGAAGGCGTCGAGGCCGACGTCCATGAGCAGGAACGAAGAGCCCCATATGAGCGCGGTGCCCGCCAGCAGGCCCCACTCGACCCAACCGAAGGCGCCGGTGTTCGAGCCGACCGCGGTGGCCGGGAGAGATGATCGCGGCCGGCGAGCCTGATCCTGCATCAGCGCAGCGTAGGGGGGTTGTGCGTCATCACCGACAGAACCCCGCACACCGCGCCAACGTTGCACCCGGGTAGGCTCCCCCACCCCACCTCACGGAGTTCGATGACGACCGGTCTGAGCGAGGAACGCTCCGGAGTGGCGCGCTACGTGCCGGGGATCACCCTCATCACCGACTACCAGTCGGCCTGGTGGCGGCCCGACATCATCGCCGCCCTCAGCCTGTGGGCCATCCTGGTTCCCCAGGCGATGGCCTACGCCCAGCTAGCCGGCGTCCCGGCGGTGTATGGCCTGTACACGTCGATCGCGGCCATGATCGGCTATGCCCTCTTCGGCACCTCGCGCGAACTCAACCAGGGTCCGGAGTCGGCGGTGGCCATCCTCACCGCTTCGATGGTGGCCCCCCTGGTCGGGGGCGGCGACGTGGACCGATACGTGGCGCTCGCCGGGCTGCTCGCCATCCTGGTCGGGCTGTGGTGCCTGCTCGGCGGCTTCCTCAAGCTGGGCTTCATCACCCGCTACCTCTCCCGGCCCATTCTGCTCGGCTACATCATCGGCTCCGCGGTGCTCATCATCGTCAGCCAGCTGCCCGCGCTCTTCGGGCTCGACCTCGACGAGGCGAACTACCGCACCGAGGCCGGGGCCGTGCTGCGAAACCTCGGCGACACCCACCTGCTGACCTTCGCCGTCGGGGTGGGGCTCATCGCCCTCATCTACGTGATCAAGTGGCTGGCTCCCAGGATCCCGGCCTACCTGGTGGCGGCGGCGGTGGCGATCGTCGTCTCGGTTGCCTTCGACCTGGCCGGCGAGGGCGTTGCCGTCCTCGGGGAGATTCAGTCCGGACTCCCCAGGCCCGGCATCCCGTCGTTCACCCTCGACGACCTCCAGGTGCTGCTGTTCCCGGCGCTCGCCGTGGCCGTGCTCGCCTATGCCGACAGCGTGGTCACCGCCCAATCCATCGCCCGGATGCAGGGATACGACATCGACGCCAATCAGGAGTTCTTCGGTCTCGGCGGCGCCAGCATCGCGTCCGGGCTGTTCCAAGGATTCCCCGTCAACGGCTCCCAAACCCGCAGCGTGGTGCTCCAGGACGCCGGGGTGCGCAGCCAGATGGCCGGGCTCATCTCCGCCGGGCTCGTGATCCTGACCCTGTTGTTCCTCACTCCGCTCTTTGAGGAGCTTCCCGACGTCGCCCTCGCCGCGATCGTCCTCGTGGCAGGAATCGGCTTGTTCGACATCGCCGAGCTTCGCCGGGTGTGGGCACTCGACCGCGTCGACGCCTTCCTTGCGATCGGGACCGCTGTGGCGGTGGTCACCCTCGGGATGCTCGCCGGCATCGTCGTGGCCATCCTGTTGTCGCTGCTCGAGGTCGCCTGGCGAGCCGGACGGCCTCGCACCGCCATTCTCGCCCGGGTACCCGGGACCGACCGCTTCCGGGACATCGAGAACCTCGACGATGTGGAGGACGTCGCCGGGATCATCGTGTATCGCTTCGACGCTCCGCTGTTCTTCGCCAACGTCGGTGTGCTCACGGAGGAACTGGAGTCGCTGGTTGCCCGCGCCGAGGAGCCGGTACGGGAGATCCTCATCGATGCCGAGACGATCTACGACATCGACAGCTCCGCGGCCGCGGCGCTCGACGATTTCATCGCCGGGATGCAGCAACAGGGCATCGGGGTGAGCTTCGCCCGGGTGCGATCCGACGTGTACGACGTGATGGAGGTCGCCGGAATCGTCGATCGGGTTGGTGAGGGCCGCTTCTTCCTCGAGGTCGACGACGGCGTCGACGATTTCACCGACGAAACCTGATGTGACTCTGGTCCCTGTTCGGCCTCCCCCGGCCGCCATAGCGTGTGCGATGAGGAGGAACCGCATGCGTTACGCCCAGGCCAGGGGACCCGTCACCACCCCGCTGCTCGACGAAACCATCCACCAGAATCTGCGGCGGACGGCCACCAGATACCCGGACAACGAGGCGCTGGTCGTGCGCCACCAGGGCCTGCGCTGCACGTACGACGAGTTCGAGACGGTCACCGACCGGCTGGCCAAGGCGCTGATGGCCATCGGGATCGAGATCGGCGACCGGGTGGGGATATGGAGCCCGAACAACGCGGAGTGGGTGATGGTGCAATACGCCACCGCCAAGATCGGCGCCATCCTGGTCAACATCAACCCCGCCTACCGCACCTCCGAGCTCGAGTACGTCCTGAACCAGTCGGGGTGCCGGCTGCTGATCTCGGCGCCCGTGTACCTCACCTCCGACTACCGGGAGATGGTGGGCGAGACCATCGACAAGACCCCGTCGGTGGAGCAGGTCTTGTTCCTCGACTCGCCCGAGTGGGACCGCCTGTTCGACGCCGCGGAGCGGATTCCCGACAACGCTCTCTCCAACCGCAAAGCGGTGCTCAGCC
>CAYQZO010000078.1:0-289 GCA_964421925.1 uncultured Acidimicrobiaceae bacterium | reverse complement strand
TCAACATCCAGTACACGTCTGGCACCACCGGCTTCCCCAAGGGAGCGACCCTCACCCACCGCAACATCCTCAACAACGGGTACTTCTGCGGTCAGCTGCTCGGATACACCAGCGCGGACCGGGTGTGCGTGCCCGTGCCCTTCTACCACTGCTTCGGGATGGTGATCGGCAACCTGGCCTGCACCAGCCACGGGGCCACCATCGTCGTCCCCTCCCCCGGGTTCGACCCCGCCGCCGTGATCGACGCGGCCGAAGCCGAGTCCTGCACATCGCTGTACGGGGTGCCAAC
>CAYQZO010000077.1:7210-7697 GCA_964421925.1 uncultured Acidimicrobiaceae bacterium | reverse complement strand
GGGTGACCAGCGCGATCGTCTTGTGCAGGCGCTCCTGGAGGGCGGCAAGCTCGTCCTGGAGTCGGGCGCGTACGATCGGATCCACCGCCCCGAACGGCTCGTCCATGAGCAGGATGGGCGGATCGGCGGCGAGGGCGCGGGCCACGCCGACGCGCTGGCGCTGTCCGCCGGAGAGCTCGGACGGATACCGGTCCAGAAAGCCGGGGTCGAGGGCGACGACGTCGACGAGCTCGGCGAGGCGGGCATCGATCCGCGCCTTGTCCCAGTCGAGCAATTCAGGGACGGTGGTGATGTTTTCTCCGACCGTCCGGTGCGGGAACAAGCCCACTTGCTGGATGACGTAGCCGATGCGCCGGCGGAGCTTGTGAGGGGATACGCCGGCGATGGGCTCGCCCCCGATCGAGATGGAGCCCGAGGTGGGCTCGATGAGCCTGTTGATCATCTTGAGCGTGGTGGTCTTGCCGCAACCCGACGGGCCGAGGAACAC
>CAYQZO010000077.1:0-7200 GCA_964421925.1 uncultured Acidimicrobiaceae bacterium | reverse complement strand
GGTCGACGGCCGAGCTGTCGGTGCCCGCAAAGGTCTTGGTCACCTCGTGGAGTTCGATCACTGCTGGAACCGTCCCGTCATCTCGGTGACGGCATCGTCGACGGTCGGCACCAGAGTCACCAGGCCGCCATCGGTGTCGAGCACGTCGGTGAGCACCGGCACCAGGGTGGACCAGGGCTCTACGACGGCGAAGATCGGCTTCGGCTCGGAGGCGCCGAAGCGAGTGACGAAGGCCAGGTTCCAGGCGGCGAGGAGCTCGGTTGCGGTGCCGAGCGACCCGGGCAATGCGATCACCGCGTCGGTGCGATGGGCGAGCTCCTCGATGCGGGTGAGGAGCGACTCGGCGCGGGTCTCCTCGGTGAGATGTGGGTTGCCACCGGTGCGCTGTGGAAACACCGAAGGCGCGGTGACTCCGATCACCCGGCCCCCGGCCCTGCCCGCACCGAGTGAGACCGCTTCCATCAATCCTCCGTAGCCCCCGGTGGCGACGGCGAAGCCCGCTTCGGCGAGCAGGCGCCCACACCGCACCCCGTCGTCGTATTGGGGGGTGTCGGGGACGGTCGTAGAGGCACCGAAGACGGCAACCACCGGCATGGCGGAGAGCGTACCGCTGCTGCACCCGTCGGGTTGCCCGATCAGTCCGTGGCGACCTCGCTGCGAAGGCGCACGGTGCTCTCCCCTCCGCGCCTGATGCCGACCCGGCCGGCGAAGAACCCCCTGATCGTCTCCATGGTGTCCTCGGTCGGCGTCGCCGGGTCGAGGAGCGGCCCCATCACCAGCTGCTTGTTGTCGCCGTCCACGGCGACCAGGAGCATCGGGATGCCCCCGGCGCGGGCGATGCGAAGGAAGCCGGAGCGCCAGAAGGCGGCTGCCGCGCGGGTTCCCTCGGGGGCGATCGCCAGGATCATGTGGTCGGCTCCGTCGAAGGCCGCGACGACCTGGTCGACCATGCTCCCCGGGTCGTTCCGATCGACGGGGATGCCGCCGAGACGGCGGAAGAAGGACCCGAACGGCCCGCGAAACAACCCGTCCTTGGCCAGGAACTGGATGTCCGTTCCGTAGTGGGACATCCAGCCGAGGGCCAGGATGAAGTCCCAGTTCGATGTGTGGGGAGCCCCGACGATGATGAACTTGTCCTCGGCGGGGAGGTCGCCGACGAATTCCCATCCCCTCATGACGAGGAACCGCTCTGCCAGTCGCTTCAGCACGATGACGCAGGGTACGGCCGGGCGCCGCTAGTCGTCACAGCGAAGCGACAGCGTGTCCAGGTCGGCGTCCCTGGGGTCGACCCCGTCGGCGAGGATGAATTCGTGTGACGAGTTGTCCCCGCAGTTCACCTCGTCGCGCCGGTACACCTGGAGCAGGACCGACGGATCGATGCCATCGGCGCCCTTGATACGGTCGATGCCGAGGTCGGTGATCTCGTCGTGGACGAGCTGCAGGATGTCCGGCGGCTTCACCGCCTCCCGCTCCCGCTCGAAGTCCCGCTGCGCTTCTTCCTTGCGCTTCTTGCCCATGCGAGACAGCAACACCATGACGGTGATCAGGGCGAACGCAGTGACAACGATGACGAAGCCAATGAATGCCGGGTCGGCTGCTGCGGTCTCTTCCATCCCTATTCCTCGGCGGTCACATCCAGGCGAACGACTTCCAGAATGGCATCCTCGGACGGGTTCTCCAGGCCATGCGGCTCACCGGCCGGAACGAACACAACATCCTCCTGGGGCACGAGTCTGGTGGTGTTGCCGATGGTGACGAGGGCGACGCCATCGACCACGATCCAATACTCGGACCGATCTGGGTGGGTCTGAAGCGGAGTCTTGGCCCCGGGCTCGATCTGCATTCGCATCAGCCGAAGCGCCGAGCCGGCGTAGAGCGTCACGAAGTGGCCCCAGGAGCGCGCTCCGGAGCCATCGGTCTCCACCTCTCGCCGATCCTGGTCGCCCAGGCGGTCCACGATTCGCTTCACGTCTTGAACCCGGTCTCGCGCCGCGATGAGCGTGGCGTCCGGTGTGTCGACGATGGCGATGTTGTCCAGCCCGACCGCGGCAACCAGCCGGTTCGAGCCTCGAACGTAGCTGTTGGTGACATCGAGCACCTCGACGTCCCCGGAGAGCACGTTCCCGTCTTCATCGGCGTCGCCGAGCTCCCACATTGCATCCCAAGAACCGACGTCGCTCCATCCGGCGTCGAGGGGCACCACCGCCGCCAGCTCGGTTGGCTCCATGACCGCGTAGTCGATGGAGATCGACGGTGACGCCGCGAGCGCCTCGCCGTCGAGGGTGATGACGCCGTCCTCCTCCTTGGCGGCCCCGAGGGCACGGTCGGCGGCGGCGAGCACGTCGGGTTGGTGGATGTCGAGCTCCTCCAGGTAGCGCCAGGCCCGGAACAAGAACATCCCGCTGTTCCAGAGATGCCGGCCCTCGGACAGGTAGCGCTCCGCAGTCGGGAGATCGGGCTTCTCGGTGAACGCTGCCACCGTCATACCCCCAGCAGGGAGATCGGCGCCGGGCTCGATGTAGCCGTAGCCGGTTTCGGGTGAGGAAGGTGCGATCCCGAAGGTGACCAGGTATCCCTCATCCGCCAGGCGGGCCGCAACGGACACCGCCTCGCCGAGTGCCGCCTCGTCGGTGATGACGTGATCGGCTGGCATGACGAGCATGCGTGGGTCGGATCCCTCAGCGGTGAGGAGGAGGGCGGCAGTGGCGAGGGCGGGAGCAGTGTTGCGGCCGACGGGCTCCAGGATGAGCCGGGCGCCCTTCTGTCCGGCGAGCTCGCGGGCGATCGGCGTGCGCTGCTGCTGGTTGGACACGACCACAGGGGGAGCGGCCCCGGGAAGCCTGGCCGCACGCTCCACCGTCGCCAGGAACAGGGACCGGTCGTCGTTCAGCCGGAGCAGCTGCTTCGGCCTGTGCTTGCGCGAAGCCGGCCACAACCGGGTGCCCGCGCCGCCGGAGAGGATTACGGGCACGATGGCGTCGCTCATGGTGAGAAGTTATCGGTTCGGCCGACTTGGGGCCAAAGACCAGCTTCGAGCCTTCCGGCTGGTAGCTCGTAGCTGGTAGCTGGTAGCTCTCGGTTCACTCAAGCCGCCACTCGCCGGTGGCCGCACCGCTCGGCTCCATCAGGTGGGCGAGCTCGACGCGGGCGTCGCCGGTGCCGAAGAAGGTGAGGCCGTCACCCGCCTGGAGCACGGTGTTGCCATGGGGGATGATCACCCCGGTGCCCCGTTGTATCGACACCAGGGTCGCCGAGTCCGGCCAGGGCACGTCCCTCACCTGGGCATTGGCCACCTGCGAGGCACGCATCACCGCTATCTCGAAGAAGGCGGCGTCGGGTTGCGAGCGGAGCCGAGCCCGTTCGCGGTGGGGCTCGCGTCCGGTGGCGGTGCCGAGAGCGACGTGCTAGGCCTTCACGACCGACTCCCGGCAGAACATCCCGACCAGCTCGGCCGGGTCGGTGTCCGAGACCACGGGGAGCCGCCCGAGCCCGAGCGCGGCCATGCGAGCAAGGGCAGCCGACACCGGGAGCTCCGCAGTCACGGTGATCGGCCGCTCGGTCATGATGCTGCGCACCGGCGCAGTGGCGTCGTCGGCTTGTGCGATGTCGGTATAGGAGACCACACCGACCATGTGACCGTTGTCGACGACGGGCACGCCGTGGTGCTTCGTCTTGTCGAGCAGATCGGTGAGCTCCGCCACCGACATCTCCGGATCGGCGAGCTCGCCCACGGACCCCATGACGTCGCCGACGACCACGGTGTCCAGGAGGTCGATGTCCTCGGTTGTGGGGAGGTGGATGCCCTCCCGGGTGAGCTCGATGGTGTAGGCGGAGTCGGCGTGGAACCGGGATCCGAGGAAGGTGGCGAGCGCGGCGCCGAGCATGAGCGGGAGGACGAGCCCGTAGTTGCCGGTGATCTCGAACACGATGATCACCGAGGTAAGCGGCGCCCGGGCCACCGCGGCAAAGGTTGCGGCCATGCCAACGACGGCGAAGGCCCCGATGTCCAGATCGGAGAACGTCCACGCCGGGTCGACCAGGAGGGCGAAACCGGCTCCAACCGTGCCCCCGATGAAGAGTGCGGCCATGAAGGTACCGACGGACCCACCGCCCACCCTGGTGAGCGTCGTGGCGACGATCTTGATCGCGGCGAGGGCGAACAGCGAGTACCACACGATGTCGAGGCCCTCACCACCGGCGAGGAGGTCGCTGAGGAACTCCTGGCCGGTGCCGAGGGCACGGGGCGCAACCAGCCCGATGGCGCCGACGGCGGCACCGGCAACGATGGGGCGCATCCACTCCGGCACGGACGGGTGGAGGCGGAACCCACCGAAGAAGCGGAGGACCCGCAGGAAGGCGACGCCGAACAGCACCGCGACGACGGCGAGGCCGGCGTACAGGATCAGCTCGGCAGGGTTGTCCAGGTTGTAGGGCGGTGAGCTGAGCAGGCGCTCCTCGCCGACCAGCTGGTGGGTGGTGACCGCGGCGATCACCGAGGTGATCACGATCGCATTGAGGTGGCGCACCGAGAAGGAGCGGAGGATCACCTCCATGGCGAAGAGCATCCCGGCGATGGGTGCGTTGAACGACGCCCCGATGCCGGCACCGGCACCGGCTGCGACCAGGCTCTTGATCTGGTCCTGACCGAACCCGGTGTAACGGGCGAACGACGAGCCGATGGCTCCGCCGATGAGGGCGATCGGACCCTCCCGGCCTCCGGACCCCCCCGTGCCGAGCGTTGCCGCGGTGGCCAGGATCTTTGCCGGGATGAGGCGGGTGGGAAGGTAGCCACCGTGCAGTGCGACGCCCACGATGGTCTCGGTGACCCCACCGCTCTTCACCCCCGGTCCAAATCGGCGGTCCAGGGCCCAGGAGATGGACAGGCCGATGGGTATCGAGACGACGAAGATCCACTTGCCCCACTCGAGAGCCGACTCGGCGCGTTCCAGACCCCAGGCGGCGGCGGCAATCGCCCACACCAGGACGGCGGCCCCCAGGCCGACCAGCACCCCGAGGGCGAGTGCCGCGGTCAGGAAGGTGGCCGTGCCCCTGGTGGCGAAGCGCTCGCGCACCCAGGCTCGGAATCGGTTCATCCGCGCCACGCTAACGAACCGGGCTTCGTTGCCGATCGACCGATACGGGACGATCGGCCCTGAGTTGCTCCCGCGATCGCAGATAGGCTCGCGACAGTCGATTGAGGGCAGCCATGGAATTCAGACCACGCATCGACCACGACACCGGGGACCGGTATCTGCCGGTGACCAAGCGGGGCGAAGCCCTGCTCCACGATCCGCTTCTCAACAAGGGCACCGCGTTCACCCGCGACGAGCGGCGCGTCTTCGGCCTTCGCGGCCTGCTGCCCGACCATGTCAGCGGACTTCAGGAGCAGCTCGAGCGAGCCCGTACCCAGTACGACAACAAGCCGACCGACCTGGAGCGCAACATCTACCTGAGCAGCCTGATGGACCGCAACGAAACGCTGTTCTACCGGTTTGTCATCGACAACCTCGAGGAGATGGTGCCCATCATCTACACCCCGACGGTGGCCGAGGCGTGCCAGTACTGGAGCCGGATCTATCGCTCGGCTCGCGGCCTGTACATCACCCCGAGGGACCGGGGCAGGATCGCCGACCTCCTGCTGGCTCGAAACGTGGAGGAACCGCCGGTGATCGTGGTCACCGACAACGAGCGGATTCTCGGCATCGGTGACCAGGGGGCAGGAGGCATGGGCATCCCCATCGGCAAGCTCTCCCTCTACACCGCCGCCGCCGGGATCAGCCCTGCCCGTTGCATCCCCGTTTCCCTCGACGTCGGCACCAACAACGCCGGACTGCTGGATGATCCCCTGTATCTGGGCTACCGCGAGACCCGGCTGCGCGGCGAGGACTACGACCAGCTCGTCGAGGAGTTCGTGTATGCGGTCAAGGAGGTGTACCCGGGAGCGCTCCTGCAATGGGAGGACTTCGCCAACCGGACCAGCTTCCATGTCCTGGAGACGTACCGGCGCACCGTCCCCTCCTTCAATGACGACATCCAGGGCACCGCGGCCATGGTCGTCGCCGGCCTCCTCAGCGCCGGGCGCTATCTGGGATCGAAGCTCGGCGACCACCGGGTCGTCATCGCCGGGGCGGGGTCCGCCGGGTACGGGATCCGGGAGCAGATCGCCCACGCCATGGGCGACGAGGGCGTCGACCTCGACGAGGCCAGGGGCCGCATCTATGTCCTGGACAGCCACGGCCTCATCGTGGACGACCTCCCCCAGCTCACCGTGGTCAAGCAGCGCCTGGCGACGTCGGCCGACGTCGTCGCCGGGTGGGATGCCTCGATGAGCCCACCCAACCTGCTCGACGTGGTGCGCAACGTCCGTCCCTCCGTCCTCATCGGGGTGAGCGGCACTCCGGGGTTGTTCGATGAGGCGGTGCTATCCCACCTGAGCTCGGACCGGCCCATCGTCCTTCCGCTGTCCAACCCGACCAAGTTCACCGAGGTGACCCCCCGCCACGCCCTGGCCTGGACCGAGGGGCGGGCGCTCATCGCCACCGGGAGCCCGTTCGGCCCCGCCGAGTACGACGGCACGACCCATGAGGTCGGTCAGGCCAACAACGTCTTCATCTTCCCCGGAATCGGCCTCGGGGTGATCGCGATACGGGCCAGGGAGGTCACCGACGGGATGTTCCTGGCCGCGGCCCGCGCCCTGGCGGGGATGGTGAGTGACGACATGGTGAGCCGGGGCAGGCTGTACCCGGAGATGACCCAGGTCCGCTCGGTGGCCCACACGGTGGCGGTTGCCGTGGCCGAGCAGGCCATCCGGGAGGGGGTTGCCGAACCGGTCGACGACGTGGAGGCGACGATCGCCGCCGAGATGTGGGAGCCGGATTACCTGCCCTACCGGCCCGCCGGCGACTAGACGGTCGCCGGGTCCGGCGCCTTCTCCAGGGCGAGGGTGAACACGGTCTCGGCGCCGTCGTGGTCGTAGGTGAGGTCGCCGCCCATCTGATGGGCGAGCTGACGGGAGACGGTGAGGCCGAGTCCGACGGATCCGGTGACCCCCGGGCGTTGGCGAGCCCGGAAGTAGGGCTCGAAGATTGTCGCCCGGAGCTGCTGGGGAAGCGGGCTCCCATTGTCTCGCACCTCGAGGGCGGTGTGGTCGTCCCCCTCGTTGACGACGACCCGGATCTCGGGGCCGCCGTATCGGATGGC
>CAYQZO010000076.1:0-7726 GCA_964421925.1 uncultured Acidimicrobiaceae bacterium | reverse complement strand
GCCTACTCGATGGTGTACCCGGCCTCTGCCCAGGCGTTCATCCCGCCGGTGACGCTTCGGGCGTTGCGGTAGCCGAGGCCGGTGAGGAGCAGCACGCCTGGGATCGAGCTGTTGCCCCGGGCGCACACGGCAAGGATGGGTGTGCTCCGGTCGGCTGGAAGCTCTCCGGCTCGCTGTGCGAGCTCGTGGAGCGGGACGTTGATCGCCCCGGCGATGTGCCCCGATGCATACTCGTCGGCGGTGCGCACATCGACGACGGCGACGCCGTTGTCTTCCCACGCCCGGTGGGCGTCGGTGGCGTCGATGGTCAGGTCCGGGTTCACCCGGGCGCTCTCCACCATCTGGGCGAAGAGCGGGATCACTCCGCCGACGCCCTCACTGCCGGTTCCGAGCAGGTGGCGGGCCAGGGAGGAGGCGTACTTGAAGGCGCTGTCGGGGAAGATCACCACCACCCGATTGCCGGGTTCGTCGGGGACGGAGCGCAACGCACCGGCCAGAGCGAGACCCGAACTCGGACCGGCTGCGATGCTCTCCTGCCGATTCAGCTGCAGGCACAGGTCGAACGCCTCCGCGTCATCGATCTCGACAACGGCGTCGTACTCCTCGGGAACGAAGAACCGGGTCTGGGCCAGCTGGCGGATGCTGCGCACCCCGGGGATGTCGTGCCCTTCGTTGGGGTGGACGCCGATCACCGCTACCCGCGGGTTCTGCTCTTTGAGGAACCGGCCGGTGCCGGTGATGGTCCCGCACGTGCCGAGGGCGGCGACGAAGTGGGTGATCGTGCCCTCGGTCTGGGTCAACACCTCGGGGCCGGTGGTGCGGTAGTGGGCGTCGGGGTTGGCGGTGTTGCCGTACTGGTCGAGCATGTGGAAGGCGGGGTGGGCCGCGATCTCCCCGGCCCGGGCGATGGCGCCCTCCGGCGCCCCGGGAGCCGGGCACAAGTCGTCGTCGAGCTCCACCACCCGCGCCCCGAAGAGGCGGAGCATGGTCCGCTTCTCCTGCGGGACCCGCTTGCTCATGGTGGTGGTCACGGTGTAGCCGTTGGCGTTGGCCAGCATGGCGAGCCCGAGCCCGGTGTTCCCCGAGGTCGGCTCCACCAGGTTCTGTTCGGGGCCGATCTGCTCGGCTTGCTCGGCGGCACGGAGCATCGAAGCGGCGATGCGGTCCTTGACCGCCCCGAACGGGTTGTACCACTCCAGCTTGGCGTACACCTCGGTGTGCTCGAACGGCACGACCCGGTGGAGCTTGACGAGCGGCGTCGGGTTGTCCACGTCGGGGAGCAGGCCGAGGATCGAGTCGTAGACGCGGCGCGACGGGTCGAGCGCGGCGAGGTCGTGATAGGGGTCAGCAGTGAGATGGTCGGACATGGAGCTCCTTCAGCTCTGGGGGCGACGCCGGAAGGGAGCTCTCGGGTGGGTGTGGCGTCTACGGGTTGCGGGCGCGGGCCCTCGGATTCACCACCCGAGAGCCGCTACAGCTGCACCGAGACATGGCACCAACCATTTCCACTATCCAGATAGTGCAATCTATGCGGCTCCGCAGGCCAGGTCAAGGGGGTTCGCGCGCCGGGCCTGCGCGACGCCCTAGCCGTTGACGACGATCTTGCCGCCGACGTCGGTGATGCGGAAGGGGGGCGTTCCGGCGATGGCGTGCTCGCCGATGACGGCGCCGGCGGCGCTCCACCCCTGGCTGGCGGTGCCCCCGGCGGTGTGCTTCTCGCCGTGGACGAACTCGGGAAAGCTCCACTCCGGATAGTCGGGCCCGTAGGGAAGAGCGTTGGCCCGGTGTACACCGCGAATGAGCCGCGTCGCCCCGTCCTTGTCGCCCCGCCCGGCCCGCTCGGCGGCGTGGAAGCCGCCGATGAACGGCCACAACCCGCCGTTGTGGTACTCGTAGGGACGGTTGCGGAAGTCGTACTGGAAGGTCATCTGCAGGTCGTCCCAAGCCTCGTCGACGGTGGTGATCACCGGGTGGAAGGCGGGCACGATGGGGATGTCGTCGGAGAGCAGCCCCTCGGCGTAGCCGTAGACGGTGGCCTGCTGAGCGTTGTCGGCGATGCCGAGCAGCGAGACCAGCACGTTGGCGAGCGCATCGAAGCGGAAGCCGTAGCCGGTGGGCCCGAAGTAGGGCATCCAGTAGGGCCCGGCGCGGAGGGGTGCGGCGTCCTCGCCCTTGCGGAACAGGGTGGGGTGGTAGATGTCCCCGTTGGGCTCGGTGTTCTCGTGGAACCAGTAGTTGCTCCGGATCAGATGGCGGAGGCGCTGGGTGCGCTCCATCAAGGCATGGTCCGATGACCCGTCCATGTGGGCGCGGATGGCGCACACCGTGCGCAGGGCCTGCAGGTAGAGGGCCTGGTCGTAGAGGACGTACCCATGTTGGAGGTACTCGTCGGCCCAGTCTCCGGTGACCGGCACGTAGATGAGGCCGCGGTTGTTGTACTCCCAGGCCCCGAGCAGGAACAACACCCCGTCGACCACGGGGCGCACCTGCTCCAGGAAGGCGTCGTCACCGGTGGCCGCCCAGTACTCCCCTACCCCGATGACGAACCACAGGTCGGCGTCGACCCGCCCCGCGGTGCCTCCGTAGCTGACCCGGCGCGACTCGGGGTCGACGTTGCTCGGGATCTCTCCGTGCGGTCCCCGGTACTCGGCGAGGGTCTCCAGGTGGGCCCTGGCGGCATCCACGAGATCCTGGTCACCGGTGAGGAGCCCGGCGAGGGATTGGATGACGCCGTCCCGGCTCCAAATCCGGGCGTAGTTGCCGTGGCCGAACGGTGCGGCGACGAAGCCGAACGAGGTGGCGCAGCGGTGGAGGAGGGCACGGGCCCGATCGTACCCGGCCGGATCGATGGGCTCGCCGATGTTTCTATGGTCCATTGGTCTCAGCATCGGCGGTTTCCCGCCGCTGATCAAGCACCGCGCCCTTGCAGCCAGCCGTAGTGCTCCAGGCCCTCGCGGATCCCGGCGGCATGGTGCCCGGTGGCGTGATACACGTTGTCCGGCGTGTAGGCGCGAAGCTCCGGGGTCGCGTTGCCCACGGCGATCGACCGCACCCCGAGCTCGGGGCGCATCATGTCGAGGTCGTTGCCGGTGTCGCCGGCGGTGATGACCCGGTCGCGGGGCACGCCAAGCCCGTCGGCGAGATAGGCCACCGCTCCCCCCTTGCCGGAGCGGGCGGGGAGCAGGTCGAGGAAGCGGTCGGCCGAGTACACCACCTTGGCGGCGAGCCCGCGGTCGGCCAGATCGCGGCGCAGATCGTCGATGACGGGCGGCGCGGCATCGTCCAGGAAGTAGCTCGCCTTGAAGCGCGACTGCCACTCCGCCGGCTGCTCCTCGACGCCCGCGATGGCCGTCACCACGGCTTCCACTTCGGTGCGGTCCCAGCCGGGGGAGATGTGCTCGCTCCATCCCTCGTCGAGCGCATAGCCGGCAGCGTCGCGGTGCCACAGCTCGGTGCCAACCATCGTGATGCAGGCTGCCGCCCGGCGTTCGGTGCTCGCCTCGCGGTAGAAATCCTCGATGGATGGCAGGTGCCGGCCCGTGGAGAAGGCCACGATCACCCCCGCCGCATCCAGGTCGGCCCACAGCGACGCCATGGCGGCGTCATCACCGATGAAGGTGCCGTCGAGGTCGGTGGCGAGCATCCGGTCCATCAGGTCGCACCCGGCTCAGCGGCGGTCGAGCGTATTGCGGTCGTGGGTGGCGTGGGCCCGCTCGAAGGTCTCCAGCGTGCGCCTGGCGATGCTCCCCCAGCCGAACATGCGCCGGGCGAAGCGGGCCCCGGCGACGGACAGCCGCTCTCGCAGCTGCGGGTAGCGCAGCGGCATGGCGAGCATGACGGCGAACTCGCTCGGCCGCTTCGGGTCGGCGAACAGTGCCTGAGAGCCGAAGTCGAACATCTCCTCGAGCCCGCCGTGGACCGTGACCACACACGGGGTGCCACAGGCCATGGCCTCCACCGCGGTCATACCGAACGGCTCGTACCGGGAGGGCAGGGCGAACACCGGGGCCGCCCGGTAGTGATCCGGCATGTCGGCGTCGTCGACGTAGCCCATCCAGTGCACCCAGTCGCCCACGCCGAGCTCGCCGGCCATGGCCTTCCACTTCTCCACCTTCGTGCGATCCTCGTCCGAGTTGGCCCCGACCGCCAGCTGGAGCCGGGCGTCGGGCACGTGCCGGCGCAGCTCGGGAAGTGCCTGAATCAGCAGGTCGTAGCCCTTGTTGGCCGCGGCCCGTCCCACCGTGTACACGTCGTTCTTCCGCCAGCGGAGCTTGCGCCGCAGGGTGACGGCCTCGGCCTGGGTGATCGGGGTATAGCGGCCTTCGTCGATGCCCGGCGGGATCATGGTGACGTAGTTGGCGGGAACGTCGTAGTCCTTGGACAGCACCTCTAGTTGCTGGTTGGTGGTGGCGACGATGTGGTCGCAGCGCCGGTAGGTGAGGAACTCCTTGCGGATGCGCTCTTCGAAGCGGTAGTCGGATTCGATCCGCTGCTCGTCCCCGTTCATCCCCTGGCGCTTCCACGAGCCGAGCGAGTGCGGCGTGTGGATGTGGGTGATGTCGAACTGCTCGGCGAGCTGTTGTCCGGCGTAGCCCGCGTCCCAGTAGTGCGAGTTGAGGAAGTCGTATCGGATGCCCCGCTCGTGGAGCTCGTCGGAGAAGCGCGCCGCGAACTCGTCGAGGTGGTCGTGCATGTCCTCCTTGCGGATGAAGTCCTCGCCGCCGAACGGGATCCGCCACACCCGCAGCCCGCCGCCCATGTCGTCGACCTCCGGCTGGGCCTCGAAGCGCCTGGTGACGATGTCCACCTCGTAACCGAGCTGACCGAATTGCTTGGCGAGCTCGAGGACGAAGACCACCTGGCCCCCGGTGTCGGGTAGGCCGAGCTCGGGCTCGGCGGCGAGGTAGCCGTGCAGCGACAGCATCAGGATGCGGCCCGGGTTGGCGGGCGGTGCGGACACGGTGATTCTCTCCTGGTCCCTGCTGACCCTACCCGGCCCCGCGGTCAACCCTGGCTCTGCCGCTCTCGCTTCCGGCTGCGCGCCGCATGGTGGAGGGTGGAGCGGCGCACCTCGACGAAGAGCGCCCAGATGCCCACGAAGATGAGCGCGGCGGGGACGAAGGCGGTCTGTGCGGTGCCCTGCACCTGGGCGCCGGCCCAGTCCCGGATGGCACCCACGTCCTTGGCGCACGCGAGGCTGAGCTCGCAGAACTCGTGCACCTGGACCGTCCAGGCGCCGGCACGCTTGGAGATCACGACCTGGTGGGGCACGGGAGGGGTCGGGTCGCGGGGGTCGAGATTCCACAAGCGGACCCCGGCCGCTCCGGCGCCATCGGCACGGATGGACTGGCTCCAGGCCCCGCTGGGGAGGCTGAAGCACACCGGCGATCCCGGCTCGAGGCCGGTGAGGACCACCTGCTCGCCGGGAAACCCGGCGCTGCCCGTGCCGGAGACCGGCAGTTCGTTGAACGGGCAGGCGAGGTCCCGCGGGATGCCGAGCGGACGGGTCAGCACCTGCCAGGTTGCCGGGGCGAAGCCGAACTGGGCGTCCCCCGCCGCCGGGTTGGCCACGAGGTTCTTGTCCTCCGGCGCAGCGGCGTCGACCTGGCTGATGAGGGCGTCCAGCCAGGGGGTGAGGGAGTCGGCGATGAGCGCATGACCGAGCGGTGTGGGATGGGCGCTCCCGTGGATCCAGTGAGTGGGGATCAGGCGGTCGACCACGCCCCCCTCCTGGGGATTGAGGTGGACGGTGTTGACCGCGTCCTCACCCGGATCCGAGCCGCACAGGCGGTAGTCGCCGAACACCTCGATGCCGGCCTCGAAGAAGTTGACCCCGGCGCCTGCCGCCTGGGCCCGCACCTGCCGGTTGAGCACCTCGGTGAACTCATAGACGAACTCGTGCTCGTCGACCGCCAACGGCGAGCGATCGCACCCTTCCGGGGTCAGAGTGAGCGGATACGGCATCACCACGACGGGCACGTCGTGGCCGACGGTCCCTTTGACCTTGCGATACAGGTTGGCGAGGTCCTGGCCGATCGCCTCGATGTTCTGGAACACGGTGGTGCGGTGCACCGCACACGAGCCCGGCGCAAAACACGCCTGGCCGACCACGCCGAACCAGGCGTCGTTGCCCCCGATGCTGATCAGGACGGCTGCGACGTCCCTCCCGGCAACATCGATGTCGTCCACCTGGACGGGGTGCGGGTTGGTCTTGGTCCGCCGGGGCAGGTCTGCAACGTCGGCCATCGCCGCCCCCGAGCAAGCAAGAGATTGGAGCTGCATCCCGAGCCGATCGGCGACCAGGTAGGCATAGGCCGTCGAGGCGCGCCGGCACTCGTTGACCAGCCGGCGGTTGGTGCCGGCCAGGAACCGATCGGCCCCTTCACCAGACATGAACGAGTCGCCGAGGGCGACGATCGTGCGCGTCGCCGCACCCTCGTTGGGGCTTGCCGCCACCGCCTCGCTGCGATCGATGAACACCGCGGTCAGCACCACGCCGAGGACCAGGAAGGCGGCGAGCTCGATCTGGTCGAAGACGAGGGCACCGGCGAGCAGGGCGGCGACGCCGATCACGGTGACGGTGTAGAGGATGGGCCAGTTCGGCGTGGAGAAGTGGAGGACCAGAATCACCCCGAACCCGGCTCCGACGGCGAACACGGCGAGCAGCCGGAACCAGGCGTTGTCCTCCACCCACACCGGGAGACCCTTGCTCAGCGGGATGAGGCCGAGCCCGATGATGACCGCAGGGACGGCGAGCGACAGCGGGTCCGCCCCGGAGAAGAAGGCGACGGCAATCCACAGCCCGCCGACCCCGACGAGGCCGGCACAGATCACAGTGGCGATCTCCTCGTTGGCGACGCTGAGAGAAGAGAGGGCGAGGCTGGTGGCGGCCAGCCCGACGGCGCCGAGCAGGCTGGCGACGACGAAGGCCACGTCGCTGTGCCGGGTGGCGGCGGCTGCGGCAAAGGCGGCGACGGTGACGAACCCGCCCCCGAGGAGGCACCACCACGCCCAGCGGAAGCAGGCCACCCGCAGCACGGCGACGATCAGGCTGAAACCGACTCCGGCGACGTAGGTGCCGATCAGGATGATCGACTCCCACCCGTACGCCACCGACAGGGTGATGAGCACGCCACCTGCGGTGTACACGACGGGGCCGCCGAACAGGATCACCGTGGCCCACGCCCCCTGGTCCCGGTACACGTCGTGGGCCCACCGGTACACCAGGTACAGGCCGCGGAAGGCAACCACAAGGCCCATCAACCCGATGATGAGCTCCTCGGCGAAGAGGCCGAGCCCGACGAGCCCCATCCCGGCGGTGTAGAGGACCACACCTTCGGTGGCGATCCGCTTGCGGGGGACGCCGAAGCTCTCCTCGACCGACTTGCCGGTGCCGGCGGCGTCGTCGTGGTCGAGGACCCCGCCGACCGCGACCGACGCGGTCCGGCCCGCCTGCGCCTTGAGGCCGTGGAAGGCCCTTGCCCTCCGCGACGGCTCGGCGGCGGCGCCGGTGTCCTCAGTGGGTGTGTCTGGATCCGGCACGCACTGCCTGTCTCCCCCTGCCCGGATGGTCGGCGACCACGCTAGCCAGCGACGCATCGCGGTCCGCTCGGCTCAGCGGTGCCCCAGGGCGACCCGTGGAACCACGACTCGCCACGATGATCGTCGGGCTGGTCCTGGCCCTCGGCATGGGAGGCCTGCTGCTCGTCTGGCTCGCCATGGACAC
>CAYQZO010000075.1:0-7779 GCA_964421925.1 uncultured Acidimicrobiaceae bacterium | reverse complement strand
GTCGGCGGCAGCCTGTGCCTGTACCTCGACGGCGTCCTCGGTGACTGCTACGTAGTCGGCGACACCCCGTGCCTCGGTCCGGTTGCGGGCAGCGAAGAGGAGGAGGGCGGCGATGGCGAGCGCGACCCCGAGCACGATCAGACGACGCCTGCGGCGCGTCCGTTGCACGGGAGAGAATGAGGGGTAGGCCATCCGCGTGGGCGAGGGGGGACTTGAACCCCCACGAGTGTTACCTCACAGGTTCCTGAAACCTGCGCGTCTGCCAATTCCGCCACTCGCCCGACAGACGGGAAAGGCTAACACGGGCACCATGTAGCGCCCGGGCCGCCGTGCAACCGAGCGACCCCCATACAATCATTCTCATGCACCTTGCCCGGGAGATGGAGCGCCGGTTGGAGCGTCTCGTCGACGGAGCGTCGGCGGCGGTGTTTCGCGGCCGAATGCACCCGGTCGACATGGCCGATCGGCTCATACGCCAGGCCGACTTCGTCGCCACCGACGGTCCGATCGGCCCACAGATCCCCAACCACTGGGTGGTGCGCATCAACCCGCTCGACTTTCCCGACAACGTCAACAAGAACCACCTCGGCGCCGAGCTCGCCGCAGCGCTGTCCTCCTCGGCCCAGGAGCGGGCCTGGCGCCTCGGCGGGCCGGTCGCCGTCGAGGTCGAGACCGACCCCGGCGTCCCCCGCGGCGTCGCCGACTGCTCGGGATCCGAGGAGCCGGGTCCCCTTCCCGCATGGGCGCAGTTGATCTCCGCGTCGCCGCCGCTCGCTCTCGACATCTCGGACAACCGCACTGCGCTCGGGCGGGCGCTCGAGTCCGACGTCGTGGTCAACATCCCCGAAGTCTCCCGCCACCAGGCCATCGTGGTGCGCAAGGGCACAGAAGTCAGCGTCTACGACGCCCGCTCCACCAACGGGACGTTCGTCAACGGTGAAAGGATCGGGCATGCCCCCCACCCCCTCGTGCCGGGGGACGAGGTGACCATGGGCGACGTCGACTTCACGTTCCGACTGCTGTGAGGACCCCATGCCGGCACTGATCCTCAACCTGCTCAAGATCCTGTTTCTCATCCTGCTCTTCGTGTTCCTGTGGCAGATCGCCGGCGCCATCAGGGCGCACATCGGCAGGGGGAGCTCCACGCCCCGGGGCAAGGGACCGTCCGAGCTCGTCGTGCTTCGCGGCGAGGTCAGCCAGGGGAGCCGGGTCAAGTTGCGCGGGTCCGGCCATACCGTTGGACGCAGCCAGGAGGCCGACCTGATCATCGACGACCCCTATGCGTCCGACTTCCATGCCAGGGTCACCTCACAGAACGGGCAAACCCGCGTCGAGGACCTCGGCTCCACCAACGGGACCTACGTCAACGGCCGTCGGATCACCGCGCCGACCTCGCTCTCCAGGGGCGACACCGTGCAGATCGGCAAGACCCTCCTCGAGGTGCGATGAGATACGTCTGGGCCACCGCCACCCACCAGGGGCGGGTGCGGGGGCGCAACGAGGACGCGGTGTATCCCGAAGCCTCCGGCGCCGCCGAAGGAACCGTCATCGTGGGCGTCGCCGACGGCATGGGTGGCGCCATCGCAGGCCACGTCGCCAGCACGACCGCCCTGAGCGCGGCCACCGCTCCGGACCACGGAGAGCGGGGCTCGGTGGTAGACCGAATCGAGAACGCCAACGCCGAGCTCTTGAAGGAGATCGCACTCGACCCCGACCTCGCCGGGATGGGGACGACGCTGACCCTCGGTGTGTTCGACAGCGACGGCTCCCTCGAGCTCGGCCACGTGGGTGACAGCCGCGCCTACCTGTTCCGCGACGGCGACCTCGATCTGCTCACCAACGACCACACCGTCGTCGCCGAGCTCGTGGAGATGGGCCATCTCGATCCGGGTGACGCCGAGCGGCATCCCCAGCGGCACCTGCTCACCCGCGCCCTCGGGCTCGGGCCCGTGCTCGTCGACCGCCGCGTCATCCCCCTCGAGGACGGCGACCGTGTCCTGCTCTGTTCCGATGGGCTCACCGGCATGCTCTCGGACGAGCAGATCGCCGAGCTCCTGACCGGTGAGGATGTGGAGCCAACCGTGTGGACCCTCGTCGAGGCCGCCAACAGCGCCGGTGGTGTGGACAACATCACGGTGGCGGTCGTCGACGCCGTCGCTGCGACCGTATGACGCGCAACGCCGAAGCTGCCTTGCTCCTGGCCGCCGCCGTGCTCGCCGCCACCGGGGTGGCCATGGTCCAGTTCGCAGCCGGTGCCTGGCTCGACGCCGACGTCGCTCTCACCTTCATCGTCTTCGCCTTCGCCTTCGGATCGATCCATATCGCGTTCCGGGCGTGGGCTCCCCACGCCAATCCCCTCATCCTCCCCATCGCCGCCTTCCTCGCCGCCGTCGGGTTCATCGAGGTGTTCCGCATCGACCCCGAGCTCGCCTCGCTGCAGCGCTGGTGGCTGGCGATCGCCGCCCTCGTCGGCATCTTCGTCGTATGGCTGCTGCGCGACGCCGGGGTTGCGGTGCTGCGCCGCTACCGGTACCTGTTCCTGGTGGCGGCCGTCGGGTTGCTCCTGCTCCCGCTGCTCCCCGAGTCCTGGCCCGTCTACGGCGCCGAGATCAACGGCTCTCGCCTGTGGATCCGGGTCGACGTTCCCTTCACCGAGGTCGTGCTCTCCTTCCAGCCCGGTGAGGTCGCCAAGGTGTTCCTGACCATCTTCCTGGCCTCGTACCTCGCTGATCGCTCGGAGGCGATGTCGACGGTGTCCCGCAAGCTCGGCCCGGTGCGGCTCCCCGAGCCCCGGCACATCGGCCCGGTGCTGGTGGCGGCGGGGGCCGCCTTCCTGGTGCTGATGTACCAGCGTGACCTCGGCGCGGCCCTGTTGCTGTTCGCCCTGTTCATCGGGATGCTCTACGCCGCCACCGGGCGGGGCATCTACGTGGGCGCCGGTGTCGTCTCCGTCACCGTGGCCGGGTTCATCGCCTACCAGCAGCTCGCCCACGTCCAGACCCGGATCGCCGCCTGGCTCGACCCCTTCGCCGACTACACCGGCGCTGGCTATCAGACCGCCCAGGGCCTCTTCGCCCTGGGCAGCGGCAGCCTGACCGGGTCCGGGCTCGGCTTGGGGCGGCCCGATCTGATACCCGCAGCCGCCACCGATTTCGTGTTCGCCGCCGTCGGCGAAGAGCTCGGGCTGGCCGGGTCGATCGCCGTCATCACCGCCTATGCGCTCTTCGTGACGGTGGGCATCGGCATCGCGCTGCGCTGCCGCGACCGCTTCCGCAAGTACCTGGCGGGAGGACTGACCATCCTGGTCGGCATCCAGGCATTCCTCATCATCGCCGGTGTGGTGCGGGTGCTTCCCATCACCGGGCTGACGACACCGCTGATGTCCTACGGAGGGTCTTCCCTGCTGGCGTCGGCCCTCATCGTCACCCTGCTCGGCCGCATCTCCCACGAGGAGCGGGTATGAACGATCCGCTGCGCCGCACCGCCTGGACCATCCTGGCCGCCTTCCTCGTGCTGGCGCTCGCCACCACCTGGATCCAGGGGATCATCGGTCCCACCTACCGCGACGATCCGCGCAATCCGCGCCTGGTCGAGTCGCGGGTGGGCCGGGAACGGGGGCCGATCCTCACCGCCGACGCGGTCGTGGCCGCCGAGTCGGTTCCCGCCGAAGGCGGCCAGACGTTCACCCGCTCGTATCCGGAGGCAAACCGCTACGCCCACACCGTCGGGTTCGTCTCCGTTCTCTTCGGATCCCGTGGCCTGGAGCGAGAACGGGCCGGCGACCTGGTGTCGGACCGCGACGCCACCATCTCCGGCGTGCTCAACGCGCTCATGGGCGGCGACCCCCGCCCCCGCGGCCTGCGGCTGACCATCGACGACGAGGTGCAGCGGGCCGCCGTCTCCGCCCTCGAGGGTGTGCGCGGCGCCGTCGTCGCCATCGACCCGGACACCGGCGCCGTGCTCGCCGTCGCGTCCACCCCAGGATTCGACCCGAACACCCTGGTGGGACCCGACGCCCAGCCGGAGGGTGATGCCCTTGACGCCGATCCCGACCAGCCGCTCCTCGACCGATCGATCTCGGCCTCGTACCCGCCCGGGTCCATCTTCAAGGTCGTCACCACCGCCGCCGCCCTCGATGCGGGGATTGCCAGCCCGTCGACCGTATACCCCGACGTGGTGGCCCTCGACCTCCCGGGCACGACATCGACGATCAGCAACTTCGACGGCGGCCCGTGCGGGGACGGCCCGGAGGTGACCCTGGAGGAGGCGTTCGTCAAGTCGTGCAACACCGTCTTCGCCGCCCTCGGCATGGAGCTCGGCGCCGAGCAGCTGGTGGCATCCGCAGAGGCGTTTGGATTCAACGACGTGATCCCCTACGAGCTGGATGTGACTGCCTCGGCCATTCCCGAGGCGTCCTCGTTCTCCACCGACCCGGCCGCGGTCGCCCAGAACGCCATCGGACAGCGCGATGTTCTCGCCACGCCACTGCAGATGGCTCTGGTGGCCGCGGCGGTCGCCAACGGAGGACAGGTCATGATCCCCTTCGTGGTCGCCGACGTGTTCACCGCAGACGGGCACATCGAGTCGTCGACACCGCCGACCCTGTGGCGGCGGGCCACCAGCCCGGCGAGCGCAGCGGTGCTCGGCGGGCTCATGGAGCAGGTGGTCACTGCGGGAACGGGGAGGAACGCGGCCGTCCCCGGCGTGCGCATCGGGGGCAAGACGGGCACTGCTGAGGTGACCGGGGCGCCACCCCACGCCTGGTTCATCGGTTTCGGCCCGGTGGACGCACCCGAAGGGGTGCCCCAGATCGCCATCGCCGTCGTGGTCGAGTCGGGCGGCACGGTGGGCGAGACGGCGACGGGAGGAAGCGTGGCCGCCCCCATTGCCCGTCAGGTGTTCGAGGCGTTCTTCCAATGAGTCGCAATTCGCCAGTCCCGAGTCGCAAGCAGGCCTTTGAGGCTGCGGCCCATATGCCGCCCCTGCCAATAGCATCGTTCTGATGGAGGAGCGCACCCTTTCCGATCGGTACCAGCTGATCGCCCATCTGGCGCGCGGCGGCATGGCCGATGTCTACGAAGCCGAGGACAGGCTCCTCAATCGACGCGTCGCCATCAAGATCCTGCACCCCAACTTCGCCGCCGACGAGGCCTTCGTCACCCGATTCCGCCGGGAAGCCCAGGCCGCAGCCAACCTGAGCCACCCGAACATCGTCGCCATCTACGACTGGGGCCAGGATGGGGACACCTACTTCATGGTGATGGAGCTCATCGACGGCAGGACGCTTCGCGACATCATGAAGTCGGAGGGAGCGCTGCTGCCCCGTCGCGCCGCGGAGATCGCTGCCGAGGCCGCGGCTGCGCTCGAGGTCGCCCACCAGGCCGGCGTCTACCACCGGGACATCAAGCCGGGCAACATCATGATCGCCAACGACGGCGGGGTGAAGGTCACCGACTTCGGCATTGCCCGCGCCCTCGACGACTCGGAGGAGCTCACCAAGACCGGTGCGGTAATCGGAACGGCGACCTACTTCAGCCCCGAACAGGCTCAGGGCATGCCTGCCGACGGGCGCTCCGACATCTACTCGCTGGGGGTCGTCCTCTACGAGATGCTCGCCGGACGCCCACCCTTCACCGGGGAGAGCCCGGTTGCGGTGGCCTACCAGCACGTCTCCGAATACGCCCCGACCCCGATCGAGGTGAGCCCGGAAGTGCCGCTCGCCGCGTCGGCGGTCGTCGAGGCCGCCATGGCCAAGAACCCGGAGGACCGGTATCAGACCGCAGCCGAGTTCCGCTCCGACCTCCTCGCCTACCTCTCGGGGAGGGAGCCCGCCGTGGTCGGCGCCATCCCGGCGGCCGCGGCAACGGCGCTCATCAATGCCCCGCCCGCAACCGCGGCCCCGGACGAGACCGCACGTGCCGTTGCCTACCCGCCACCACCCGAGCCTTCCGGCGGCACAGCCACGTACCTCGCCGCGGTCGCAGCCCTGGTGGCGCTCCTCGCCATCGGCGGCTGGATCCTGTTCCAGATGCTGACCGGAGCAGGGGTGGCGGCTCCCCAGACGGTCGTCGTTCCTGACGTCACCCTGATCCCCGTCGAGGAGGCCTTCGACGAGCTCCAGGCCCTGGACCTCAAGGTCACCCAGCGCGCCGAGGTCAACGACGCCATCCCGGCAGGGATCGTCATCTCCACCGAACCACCGGCGGGCACCGAGGTCGACGTGGGCACCACCGTCACCGTGGTGGTGTCGGCGGGCAGCGAGCTCTTCGGCGTGCCCTCGGTGGTGGGTGAGACCCTCGACGTCGCCATCGCCCTCATCGAGGCCCAGGGCTTCGAGGTCGGTGAGATCACCTACACCCTCACCGAAGACATCGCCGAGGACATCGTCATCGACCAGTCCCCCGAGGAGGGCACGCCGGCCGAGGCGGGCACCGAGGTCGACCTCGAGGTGTCGAGGGGCCCGTTCTCGCTCGAGATCCCGGACGTCACCGGGCTCACCGCCAACGAGGCGCTGCTCGAGCTGGCAAGGGTCGGGTTCGAGGACGTCTCCACCGAAGAGGAGTTCTCCGCCGACTTCCCCGAGGGCTTCGTCACCCGAACCGACCCAGAGGTCGGACGCGTCGTGAGCAGAGATCTGCCCATCGTCGTGTACGTGTCGGCTGGCCCGGAGCCCATCGAAGTCCCCGATGTGCAGGGCATGACCCTTGCCAACGCGAGCACCGCCCTGCGCGCAGTAGGCCTGGTCCCCGTCCGGGGCGAGGACATCGAGGTCACCGATCAAGCTCTGGTCGGCGTCGTCGCCGCGCAGAGTCCCGCTGCCGCACAAGTCATCCCCGAGGGCAGCGAGGTGACGCTGCGGATCGGGGTCATCCTGCAGGTCACCGTCCCCAACTTCCAGAAGATGAGCCTCGTCCAGGCACAACAGGCGGCCGCCGCCGTCGGACTGAGCGTCGTCCGCGGACAGGACGTCGAGGTCACCGATCCCAGCCTCGTCGGCGTGATCGCCCAGCAGAACCCGGCGTCCGGTGCCACCGCCAACTACGGCTCGACGGTCACGGTCCGCTTCGGTGTGATCAAGAAGGTGACCGTCCCCAACTTCCACGGGATGAGCATCGCCGAAGCACAACAGGCCGCCGCCGCCGTCGGGCTGACCATCGTCCAGGGACCGGACATCGTGGTCGGCGATCCCGATGACGTCGGCGTCATCGCCGCACAGAACCCATCGGCCGGTGCCACCGCAGACTACGGCTCGGCGGTGACGGTGCGGATCGGGATCATGACGACAACGACCTGACCATGGTCGCCACCGTCGACCAGGGGCGCAATCGGGCGCTGCTCGACTGGTATGCGGCCAACGGCCGCGACCTCCCGTGGCGGGGTACGACCGACCCCTACCGCATCATGGTCTCGGAGGTGATGCTCCAGCAGACCCAGGCAGCCCGGGTAGCGCCCTACTACGAGTCGTTCCTGTCTCGATTCCCCACGGTCGAGACGCTTGCAGACGCGTCGCTCGGCGAAGTCCTCGCCACCTGGTCGGGTCTCGGCTACAACAACCGGGCCCGCCGGCTCCGCGAGGCCGCCCGGCGCATCACGCTCGAGGGGTGGCCCCAGACGGCGGCGGAGCTGGAGGCGCTCCCGGGCATCGGCCCCTATACGGCGGGTACCATCGCCGCCTTCGCCTTCGGCCTGCCGGTCGCAGCCGTGGACACCAACCTGCGCCGGGTGCTCAGCCGGTGGAACGGCGAGCCACTCAACGGGGAGGCGCTGGTGCAGGCCGCC
>CAYQZO010000074.1:0-7798 GCA_964421925.1 uncultured Acidimicrobiaceae bacterium | reverse complement strand
CCTCGCCGAGGCCGCCGCCACCAAGGAGCGCCGCTTCGTCACCGTTCTGTTCGCCGACCTCGTGGGATTCACCGCCGAGTCCGACGAGGCCGATCCCGAGGACGTCCAGGCCCGTTTGATTCCCTACCACCGGAGGCTGCGGGAGGAGATCGAACGCTACGGCGGCGCGGTGGAGAAGCTCATCGGGGACGGCGTCATGGCGGTCTTCGGTGTGCCGATCGCCCACGAGGACGACCCGGAGCGGGCGGTGCGGGCGGCCCTTCGCATCCAGGCCGCCGTCGACGAGCTCAACGCCGAACAGGAGGGCCGGGAGCGCGCCGTGCGCATCGGCATCAACTCCGGCGAGGCCGTGGTCACCACCGGCGGTGAGGGTGAGCACATCGTGGGCGACGTGGTCAACACCGCCTCCCGGATCGAGTCGATCGCGCCGCCGGGCGGCGTGGTGGTGGGCGAGGCAACCCACCGCGCCACCGAGCTGCTCATCGAGTACGAGGACCTGCCCCCGGTGGAGGTCAAGGGCAAGGCCCGACCGCTTGCGGTATGGCGCGCCGTCGAGCCCAGGGGCCGCTACGGGATCGACGCCGCGGTGCGCAGCCCGACCCCGTTCCTGGGCCGCGACACCGAGATGCACCTCCTCACCGAGACCTTCCATCGCGTGCTCGACGATCGCGCCATCCAGCTGGTGACGATCGCCGCTCCTGCCGGTGTGGGGAAGTCCCGGCTGGTCAACGAGTTCTGGCGCTGGGTCGACGACCGGCCCGAGGTGGTGTGGTGGCGGCAGGGGCGCAACCTCCCCTATGGGGAAGGGATCACCTTCTGGGCGCTCGGCGAGATCGTCAAAGGGCAAGCGGGGATCAGGGAGTCGGACACCGCCGAAGAAGCGGCCGACAAACTGTCCATCGCCCTGGAGGCGTTGTCGCCCGAGGCCGACCGGGCGTGGCTGGCGGCCCAGCTTGGCCCGCTGGTCGGCACCGGTTCGGCCGCCACGCCGGGTGATCGCTCGGAAGCGTTCACGGCCTGGCGGCGCTTCCTCGAGGACCTCGCCGACGTGCAGCCGTTGATCATGGTCATCGAGGACCTGCACTGGGCCGACGACGCCTTCATCGAATTTCTCAGGGACCTGCTCATCTGGTCTGCGGACGCTCCGATCCTGGTGATCGGCACGACGCGGCCCGAGCTGTTCGAGTCCCACCCGGAATGGGGGGGCGGCCAGCGCAACTCCACGACCGTCTCCCTCTCGCCGCTGACCGACGAGGACATCGCCAAGCTGCTCGCTTCTCTGCTGGACCAGGCCGTGCTTCCAGCCGACACCCAGCAGGCTCTGCTCGACCGCGCCGGCGGCAACCCGCTGTACGCCGAGGAGTTCGTCCGCATGCTCAACGATCGGGGGATGCTGCGGGGACGTGCCGAGCTCGAGGAGAGCTCGGCGATCCCGGTGCCGGAAACGGTCCAGTCCCTGATCGGGTCGCGGCTGGACATTCTCTCTGAGGAAGAAGGCGGAGTGATCGAAGACGCCGCCGTCGTCGGCAAGGTCTTCTGGGAGGGGGCGCTCACCGCCATGAACGAGCGCCGCGACAACGCGCGCGCGTTGCGCCGACTCGTCGAGCGGGACTGGATCCGGCCGGTGCGGAGCTCGTCGGTGGAGGGAGAGCGAGAGTACGCCTTCTGGCACGCTCTCACCCGGGACGTGGCGTACGGGAGGATCCCGCGGGAGGACCGGTCGAAGAAGCACCAGATCGTCGCCGAGTGGATCGAAGCCACCGCCGGAGACCGGGCCTCCGACCATGCCGAGCTCATGGCGGACCACTACGTCTCGGCGCTCGAGTTCGCCGAAGCCTCCGGCGTGGAGGACGCCTCCCTGCGCGACCAGGCGACGCGCACCCTGGTGATGGCGGGCGACCGGGCGCGCAACCTCGACTCCCGCCAGGCGTATCGGTACTACGACCAGGCGCTGCGGCTGATGGAGGACGCGGCACCACAGCGGGCCGGGGTGCTCATCAAGGCCGGTCGGACGGTCTTCCGCGTTGAGCACGGGATGGACATCGAGTTCTTCCAGGAAGCGTACGACCTGGCCATGGCCGCCGGCGACCGGCTCACCGCCGGCTACGCCAAGTCGCTCTATGCGGGTGCGATCCGGTACCGGGAAGGCGTCGACGCCGGCGTCGAGGCCCTCGAAGAGTCGATCAACCTGCTCGAATCCGAGCCGGCGTCGAAGTACCTCGTCGCCGCCTACCTGGAGCGTGCTGCCGGCTACATGCTCAAGGGCGACCTCGATGCCCAGCTGGAATGGGCGGAGCGAGGGCTCTCGTTGGCCGATCAGCTCGGCCTCGACGACTTCAAAGCCCGTGCCCTCTCGATCAGAGGGATCGGGTCGTTCGACAGTGGGGATGTCGATGGAGGCATGGCCGACCTGCATGAGTCGGTGGAGATCGCGGACACGCTGCCCAGTCGCGGCTGGATGTGGCTCATCGCCTACGTCAACCTCGCCGATTACACCCGGAAGGGAGTGGCGCCGGCCCCGGCGCTGGAGATCTACCAGCGTGGCATCGAGGTGGCCGAGAACCACGGGACGGAGAACGCCTGGGCCAAGGCGGAGACGATGTGGCCCCTGTTCGACCTCGGCCGTTGGGACGAGGTCATGGCCGTAGCCGGCAGCCTGGTGGAGGAGGCCTCGCCGCTCATCCGCGCCTGGGCGCAGAGCAGCCAGGCCCAGGTGTTGGAGTGGCGGGGTGACCATGCCGGGGCCGCCGCTCTCAAGGTCGAGTACCTCCCCAGGCTCAGAGAGATCTTGGACATGCAGCAGCTCGGCCCCGCCCTGCTGATCGCGGCAGGAACCTCTCTCAGCGAGGGCGACCTGGTGGAGACGGTCGAGCTGGTCGACGAGTACAACGCCCGTACCGAGGGGATGACGCCGGTGTTCCGCGGGCTCTACATCGCGGATGCGGTGCGTCTACTCCTGGCAGCAGGTGAACCGGATCGGGCCGCGGCGCTCGTGGCGCTCCCGCCCTCGGCCGGCATCCGATTAGAGCTCAACTTGAACACCGCCAACGCCGCCCTCGCCGAGGCCTCCGGCGATACCAAGGCGGCGCTGGCCGCCTACGACGAGCTCGCCGGGGCGTGGGCCGACTACGGCCACGTCCTCGAGCATGCGCTGGCGCTCTACGGAGCAGGTCGGTGCCTCACAGAGCTGGGACGGAGGGTCGAGGCGACGGAGCGCCTCGACGAGGCCAGAGAGCTCCTCGGCACCCTCGGCGCTCAGCCCGTCATCGATGAGATCGACGGCGTCGCCGACGAGGCGGCCGCGCTGTAGGGGCTAGCGGCCGACCAGGATCTGGTCGCAGCCGGCGCACACCAGATAGGTACCGAGCTGCGTCATCGGCCGACGGCACTCGGTGCACAGCGGGGTCGTTTCGCGCAACCCGAGCGTGTTGCGCACTTTGGCATCGAAGCTCCCCGGGCCCCGGTTGCGCTGTACCCAGGTATCGACGAGGGCGATGAGTCCCACCCCGGTCGCGAAGACACAGACGACGATGGCGGCGAAGGCCATGTCCGCCTCTCCCCGCCCGTCGAATCGGACGATGGCAAAGGCAGATGTGAACGCCACACCGAATGCGGCCACAATCAGGAAGATCCGCATTGCCTCGTCTCTAGCATGACGCACATCAGAGCTTCGTGCAATGGGTTATCGCCGGGCCCGATGTTGCGACACTGAAGGGGAGAGGAGGTCGCATGCCTGCCACCACACCTGGTCTGGTGTGCGCCCACCATCACCTGTACTCGGCCCTGGCACGGGGGATGCCGCCACCGCCGAAGACGCCCACCAACTTCCAGGAGATCCTGGAGCAGGTGTGGTGGCGCCTCGACACCGCCCTCGACCTGGAGATGATCCGCTGGTCGGCCATGCTCGGTGCCCTGGAAGCCCTGGAGAACGGCACCACCGCCATCGTCGACCACCACGAATCCCCCAACGCCATCGAGGGAAGCCTGGACGCCATCGCCGAGGCCTGCGCCGAGGTCGGGGTGCGGGTGCTGTGCGCCTACGGCATCACCGACCGCCACGGAGCGGACGGCGCCAAGCGCGGTCTCGAGGAGAACGAGCGCTTCATCAAGGCCGGGGGCAAGGCAGTGGTCGGCATTCACGCCGCCTTCACCTGCACCGACGAGTCGCTGCAGGCCGCCGCAGCGCTCGCCGAGGACCTCGGCGTCGGGGTTCACATCCACGTCGCCGAAGGGGTGGGCGACATCGATGCTCCGCAGCGGCTGGACGGCCTCACCCGCGACGACTGGCTGCTGGCCCACTGCGTCCACCTGCCCGACGACCACACCCTGCGGGGCACGATCCTGCACAACCCGCGCTCCAACCTGAACAACGCGGTCGGCTACGCCAACCCGGCCCGGTTCTCCAACCCGGTTGCGCTCGGCACCGACGGCATCGGTGGCAACATGATCGAGCCCTTCCGCCTCGCCTACGTCATGCAGCGCTCCGTCGACGTGACGGTCGGCGTCGACGACGCCTGGCGCTGGCTGGAGACCGGCTGGGATCTGATGCCCGAGGCCCGCAACGACCTGGTCACCTGGTCCTACGACCCGATGGACCCGTGGCACATCGCCTTCACCCCGGGGATCCGGCCCCTCGAGGTCAAGGTTGACGGCGAGGTGGTGTTCACCGACGGGAAGCCCACCCGGGTCAATGCCGACGAGGTGCGGGCCAAGGCCGCCGAGCAGGCGGCCCGGCTCCATGCACTGCTGTGAGGATGTAGCCCATGGGTGACCGGTTCCAGCCCATCTCCATGGAGGCCCTCACCGACTGGATGTTCGACGAGCTCGAGCACAAGGACCAGATCTTCGGTGTCCCGGTACAGGCGATCTTCCGGCCCAGCCCCGACGACCCGTTCCGCATCGAGAAGTACGGCGTGGACATGGACACCCCGTTCGGGGTGGCCGCCGGGCCCCACTCCCAGATGGCGCAGAACATCGTGGTCTCCTGGCTGGTGGGGGCCCGCTTCCTGGAGCTGAAGACGGTGCAGACGCTCGACGAGCTGGACATCAACAAGCCGTGCATCGACTGCGAGGACGAGGGCTACAACGTGGAGTGGTCCCAGGAGCTCAAGGTGCACCAGTCCTTCGACGAGTACCTGCGGGCCTGGGTGCTCATCCACGCCCTGCACGACAAGCTCGAATTCGACACCCCCGACCCGGGCATGATCTTCAACATGTCGGTGGGCTACAACCTGGAGGGGATCCTCGAGCCCAACGTGCAGTGGTATCTGGACGTGATGCGGGATGCCTCGGCGTACCTGCCCGCCTACGTCGACATCGTGGCCAAGCGCTACCCGGCCGTCGCCGACATCGACATCCCCTCCGAGGTGTCGAACACGATCACGCTGTCGACGATGCACGGGTGCCCGCCCGACGAGATCGAGCGGATCATGACCTACCTGCTCACCGAGCGCGGCCTGCACTCCTCGGTGAAGTGCAACCCGACCCTGCTCGGCGCCGACCGGGTGCGCGGCATCGTCAACGACGACCTCGGGTTCACCGACGTGCCCATCCCCGACGAGGCGTTCGGCCACGACCTCATGTACGTGGATGCGGTCCCCATGTTCCACAACCTGCGCCGTATCGCCCGGGAGCGCAACCTCACCTTCGGGCTCAAGCTGACCAACACCCTGGAGGTGAACAACTGGCGCACCGTGTTCGCCGACGACGAGTTCATGTACCTGTCGGGGCGGGCGCTGCACCCGGTGACCACCAACCTGGCCAATCTGTTGAACGAGGAGTTCCGCGGCGACCTGCTCTTCTCCTACGCCGGCGGCGCCGACGCCTTCAACGTGGCCCCGTTGCTGGCAGCAGGGATGAAGACCATCACCACCTGCTCCGATCTGCTCAAGTCGGGCGGGTACCTGCGGATGATCCAGTACCTGGAGGAGACCAGGGCCGCCATGGACAAGGTGGGGGCTGCAGACATGGCCGACTTCGTCGCCCGCACCGCAGTCAAAGGGGACCGCTTCGACGACTTCGCCGGGACCTTGCGCTACGACGCCCTCACCGACACCGGCCTCAACCTCAGCCCGGAGCAGTGCACCGACCTCGCCGCCGCCATCCGCACCGAGACCAACGGGGAACCGGTGGCCGCCATCGTCTTCCGCTGGGCCGGAGACAACGGCTTCGAAGAGGCCAGGGCCGGGGAGCTCTCCTTCCAGGCGCACAAGGTGTTCACCCGCCTCAACCTGCGCGGCTACGCCGATGCGGTACGCACCGACTGGCGCTACCAGAAGCACTCCTTCCGCATGGACCGCTCCAAGACCGACCGTGAGCTGCACCTGTTCGATTGCATCGAGGCGCCGTGTGTCGACGAGTGCCCGGTCGATCAGCACGTCCCCGCCTACATGCGGGCGGTGCGGGAGGGCAACCTCGCCGAGGCGATCACCATCACCCGCGACGACAACCCGCTGCCCGCCATCCTGGGGCGGGTGTGCGACCACCTGTGCGAGAACACGTGCGTGCGCACCCACTACGACCAGCCCCTGGCCATCCGCCACATCAAGCGCTACATCATGGACTCCGAGGAGACACCGGTCATGTACCCGGTGGTCGAGAACGGACGGCCCCGCATCGCCGTCATCGGCGCCGGGCCCGCCGGCCTCGCCGCCGCCCAGGACCTCGGCTACGCCGGGTTCGAGGTGACCATCTTCGAGCACCACCCGTACCCCGGCGGCATGGTGGGCGGCGCCATCCCCAAGTACCGGTTGCCCGATGCCCAGATCGCCCAGGACATGGCGGTCCTCGACGAGCTCGGTGTCGACATCCGCTACGGGCAGACCGCCGGCGTCGACTTCACCTTGAGCGACCTGCGTGAAGACGGGTACGACGCGGTGTTCATCGCCGTCGGCGCCCAGCTGGCCAAGGAGCTCGGCCTCGACGGTGAGGAAAGCGACGATGTCGTTGCCGGCATCACCTTCCTGCGCACGGTTCGCGAGGGGCACCCGATGGAGATCGGGGACCGGGTCGGCGTCATCGGCGCCGGGGACACGGCCATGGACTGCGTCCGCTCTGCCCGGCGAGTCGGGGCATCCGAGGTATCGCTGATCTACCGCCGTTCCATCGATCAGATGCCCGCCGACCCCGAGGAGATCCACGCCTGCATCGACGAGGGGATCACCATCATCGAGATGGTCACGCCCGCCGGGTTGGAGGTGGACGATGGCGATCTCCAAGCCCTGGTGTGCACCCGCACCGAGTACCGGGGCGACCGGGACGCCTCGGGGCGCAAGATCCCGCACGACGTCCCCGGCTCCGAGTTCGAGATCCCGCTGGACACGCTGTTGCTCGCCATCAGCCAGCACTCCATCCTCGATTTCTTCGGGGACGACCTGCCGAAGGTCACCGACCGCGGCTACATCGGCGTCGACCCGGAGACCCTGGAGACCTCGGTTCCCGGCGTCTATGCCGGCGGGGACGTGGCCGCCCACGGGCCGTCCTCCATCGTCAAGGCGGCCGCCGACGGCAAGACGGTCGCCGCCTCCATCATTGCCGCCGTCGGCACGCCGCGAGCCGCGGTAGAGGCCACCGAGCCCGACCACGACTTCCACGACCTGGTGGTGCGCCGGGCCCGGCGCGAGTACCGGGTCCCCATCGAGCAGACCCCGCTCGATCAGCGCGATGGGTTCGCCGAGACCGTCGTCGGCTACACCGAGGAACAGGCCATCGCAGAAGCCAGCCGCTGCATCGACTGCGACGTGATCTGCAGCCTGTGCGTCGGGGTGTGCCCCAACATGGCCTTGATGACCTACCAGAT
>CAYQZO010000073.1:0-7861 GCA_964421925.1 uncultured Acidimicrobiaceae bacterium | reverse complement strand
CGGCGCGATCAGATCGGCGCCTACTTCATGCTCGGCGAGACCAAGGGCACCTCGGCCGGCGGCGCGGCCGAGGCGGGGAAGAGCCTGCGGGTTCCCGGAACCAACCCGTTCTTCTTCACCAACGACGCCCTCCAGGGCAACCGGCTCCTCGAGCTGCTGGAGACCATGCCCGACCTCGAGGTGTACCTGATGTCGACCGGCCGGGTTGGGGGCGGCGAGGAGGTCCCCCACTCCAAGAAGGTTCAGATCGCGCACAGCTCGGCGGTCGTGCAGGGGATCGTCGAGCGCACCATCACCTGGAAGGAGGACCCGGACTTCGGGTACTCGATCGCCGCCGAGCTGCCCGGGTTCGACGACCCCGAGCTCCTTCAGCCTCGCCTCCTCTACGAACGGCAGGCCCGGGAGCACGAGTACGACGAAATCGTCGCCACGCTCACCAAGGAGCGGCGGGAGTACCTTCGCTCCTATCCGGGGCTCGACCCTTCGATCGTCGAGTCGCTGTGAACCCTTGCCCTGCAACGGTTTTCGACGAGCCGACTAGCATTCGTAGGCTTCAAGGGGGTTGGTGGTATGACCGATAAAGCGATTGTGACAAAACCCCAGCCGGACATGCCCGGCGCTCTCGACGAGCGCGAGTTCTCTACGGCGCGCAAGGGATACAACAAGAAGGAAGTGAAAGCCTTCTTGTCGGAGATCGAAGAGAACTTCCGCGAGCTCGAAGCGTGGGCCGAGGAAACCAAGACGCGCCTTGCCATCGCTGAGGAGAAGGGCGGGGCCAAGGAGGATGTCGACGAGGCGATGATCGCCGTGTTCGACGCCAAGGACCGCGTGCTGGAGCGCGCCCGGCTGCAGGCGGACAAGATCGAGGCCGAGGCCCGCGATCGCGCCCAGCAGATCATCAATGGGGCGATGGCGGTGAGCGGTGCCGACGAGGAGGCCGCGGCCACGATCGCCGAAGCCGAACGGCGCGCCGCCGAGATCATCGCCGACGCCGACCGCCGCGCCGCCGAGGTGTCGGCGGTCATCGCCAGCAGCGGGGACACGACGACCCTCATTCAGGAGCGGGATCGGCTTGCCGCCGAGGTCGCCCAGCTCACCGCGGCCCTGAGCGCGGCCCAGGCAACCCCCGGCGAGCTCGGTGAGAACGTCGAGGCGCTCCGTCGCGAGCGTGACGAGTTGCTTGCCCAGATCGAGGCCGCCAGGAACGAACAAGGCGTGGCCGCCTCCGGAGTCATCGCCGAAGCCCAGGAAGAGGCGCGGCGGATCATCCAAGCGGCCCAGTCCACCTCCACCCCGGCCACCGAGGAGTCCATTCTGGAAGCCGCCCGGGCCGAAGCTGACCGGCTGCTCCAGGACGCCCGCGCCCAAGCCACCGAGCTGGTGCAGAAGGCGACCCGCAACGTCGAGGAGTCGGATGCGCTCAAGGCGAGCCTTGCCCAGCGGGTTGCCCTCCTCGATGAGGAAGGTCAAGCGGCGGCGACGATCGCTTCCCAGCTCGAGGCCTCCGCCCAACAGCAGGCGGACGAGCTCATCGCCCGCGCCGAGGCCACCGCCAAGGGGATCCGCGATGAGGCCAACCGGGCCCGGGAGCAAGCCGACGTCGACCGGCTGGAGGCGGCGCGCAAGGCGGCCGCGGCCCAGCGCCAGGCCGACGAGCTGATCGCCGACGCCGAGGAGCGGGTCCAGGCCATCCTGGCCGGAATCAACGAGAAGAGCGAAGAGGCCAAGAAGGCCGCCGAAGAGGAGGCCGCCGCCTACGCCGAGGAACTCCGCGAGAAGGCACTCGCTTCGACCCAGGAGATGGAGAAGACCAACGCGGCACGGGCCAAGGAGCTCGATGAGCTCGCCGCCAAGCTGCAGCAGCGCGAGGCCGACGTCGTGGCCGCCGAGGAGACGGTTGGTGCCGGAGTCTCGGGTGGGCAAGCCGAGGTGGACGAGCTGCGCAAGGAGGCCGCCGAGCTGGAGTCGCAGCTCGCCGCGCAGCGAGCCGAGCTCGAGAAGCTACAGGTTGACGCCAGCGAAGCTGCGTCCAAGGCCCGCGCCGACGTGGAATCGCTGAGCGCGAAGGCGGGCGAGGCTGCCGATGCCCCGTTGCAGGCGGCCGAGGCCCAGGCCGAAGAGATCATCGCCGACGCCAAGCGCCTCCACGAGGAAGCCGAGTCGGTGCGCCGCGCCGCCGCCGAGGAGTCCGACAAGGCGCGTGACGAGGCGCTTCGCATCCGAGCCGAGGCCGATCGGGAGGCCGAGGAGACGCGGAGAGAGGCCGAGGAGATCCGCGCCCGCGCCGACCAGTACGTGGCGTCGACCGTCGAGCAAGCCAACAGCACCCTCAACGAGATGGCGAGCGAGGTCGTCGAGCAGATCGAGTATCGCCTCGTGGAGGCCGCCGAGGCCGAGCAGCGGGCGGTGAAGGCCCTCGACGAGGCGGAGACATCGGCGGAGGCCGCTGCGGAGCGGGAGCAGATCCTTGCCGCCAGCGCCGCTCATGCCGAGGAGCGGATCGAAGAGGTCGAGCGGATCGTCGAGCAAGCCGAAGAGACCCTGCGCGAGGCATACGAGCAGGGGGAGCGGATGCGAACCGAGGTGGCCTCCGAGTCGGCGAGGATGACGGCCGAGGCAAGCGCCGAGGCCGAAGCCGTGAAGGCGGCCGCCGATGAGGCGGCGCGGATCGCCGAGCAGCAACGGGCCGAAGCCGAGGAAGCGCGCAAGTCCGCCGAGCTCGGCGCCGCAGAAGTGGAGGGTCGTCGGGCCGAGCTGGAGCGCATCGCCGAAGATCAGCAGGCCCACGCCCAGAAGCTCGCGGCCAAGATCATGGCCATGGAGGAGGCCGAGGCGGCGGAGGCCGGCGGTGATGATGCGGAGCCGGTGTGGCACGAAGACCAGCCGGGGGCCGATGCGATCGAGGAGGAGCCCGAGGACGATCGCAAGAAGGATGATGACGACGACGACGAGTCGGGCCGGTCCCGTTACGAGCGCAAGTCGGCCAAGTTGCCGAGCATGGGCGACGACGCCTCCAAGGTGGTCGGTTCGCTCGAAGGATTCAGGAAGAGCCTGCGCGGCGCCTGACCATGCGCATCGTCGTCACCCGCCGCCCCCCCGGGAATGCCCTCGAAATGCTCGAGACCGCCGGGGACGTGTGGGTGTGGAAGGAGGACCGCCCCATCCCGCGTGACGTCCTCGAGGAGCAGGCGCCGCGGGCCAACGCCCTGTACACCATGCTCAACGATCGCATCGACCGCGAGCTGATCGACAACGCAAAGCGACTCGTGGTGATCTCCAACATGGCGGTCGGAGTGGACAACATCGACCGCGAGGCCTGTGAACAGCGGGGCATCCCGGTGGGACACACCCCGGACGTGCTCACCGAGACCACCGCCGACACCGCCTTCGGGTTGATGATCGCCGCCGCTCGCCGCTTCCGGGGCGGCTTGGAGCACGTCCGCCGTGGCCGCTGGACGGAGCGGTGGGAGCCCCGCCTCCTCTGGGGCCAGGACGTGCACGGGTCCACGCTCGGGATCATCGGCCTGGGACGGGTCGGCCGGGCGGTCGCCCGCCGCGCCGGCGGGTTCCGGATGCGGGTCCTGTACACCGCGCCCAACCGGCACCCGCTCGCCGAAGCCGACCTCGGCACCAAGTACGTCACGCTCCCCGAGCTCCTCGAGGAGTCCGATCACATCATCATCGCCGCCCCGCTCACCGAGCAGACCAAGGGTCTCATCGACGCTGCAGCCCTGCGGGCCATGAAGTCGACGGCGACGCTGGTGAACATCTCGCGCGGTCCGATCGTGGACAGCGAAGCGCTGGTCGTGGCGCTGCGCACCGGGGAGATCGCAGCCGCCGGCCTCGACGTCATCGACCCGGAGCCACCGCCACCCGATCACACCTTGATCCACCTGGAGAACTGCTTCATCCTGCCCCATATGGGCTCGTCGACCGAGCGCACCCGGTCGGCGATGGCCGAGCTCGCTGCCGAGAACGTGATCGCAGGACTACGCGGCGAGCTGCTGCCCGCCGAGGCCCCGCCCCCGCCGGCGGACGGCACCGGGGAGCGCCGCCGCCCTCTGGCCGGCTAGCTGCCGGCCGCCAGCGCCTCGACCTCATCGGCGTCGACGGGAAGGGCACCGGTCAGGTTCTCCATTCCGTCGGCGGTGATGAGGATGTCGTCCTCGATGCGCACCCCGATGCCGAGGAACTCGGCGGGCACGTCGTGGGTGAAGGAGCCGGCGGCCGCTTTGCGCTCCTCGATGATGCGCTTCGCCTCCTTGGCTCCCTCCACATACGCGAGGTCTCGCTCGGCGTCGGTGTCGTAGGGCTCCTTGAACAGCTCGATCGCCGCCTTGTCCCTTGCCACGTAGAGCCCCGGCTCCACGGTGAAGGCCATCCCGGCGGCCAGGGGACGGCCGGCGCCGTCGACCTTGTAGGCACCGGCGTCGTGGACGTCCATGCCGAGCCAGTGTCCGGTGCCGTGGAAGTAGAACTGGCGGTACCAGCCGTACTCGATGGCGTCGTCCACCGGTCCGGGAACGAGCCCGAGATCGACCATCCCCGCGGTCAGGGTGCGCACCGCGATCTGGTGCATCTCCGAGTAGGGAAGGCCCGGAGCGCAGGCGGCGAGCACGGCCTGATGGGCGGCGAGCACGAGCTCGTACACGGCGCGCTGCGGGGCGGTGAAGGTGCCGTTGACGGGAAAGGTGCGGGTGATGTCCGCCGACGCGTAATCGAATTCGGCGGCGGCGTCCACCAGCAACAGGTCGCCGTTCTCGAGGATCCGGTCGTTCTCCACGTAATGCAGGATGCAGGCGTTATCACCGGAGGCGACGATGGATGGATAGCCCTCACGCACCGCGCCGAGGGAGCGCCAGGCGTGTTCCATGGCGACCTGGACGTCGTGCTCGCTCCGGTCCGGGGCGGCGGCGGCGATGGCGGCCAGGTGTCCCTGCACCGAGACCCGGCACGCCTCGCGCAACGCGTCGATCTCGGCCTCACTCTTGACGACGCGCATCTCGGACAACGGCCCGCCGGCATCGCGGATGGCGGTGGGCACGGCCTCACCGGTTCGGAGGTGGTAGCTGCGGGCGGCCCCGAGAACGCCGAGCACGGTGGCGTCGATCGGGCTGCCCATCGTGTACCAGACCGCGTCGTGGCCCCGCACCCGGTCCCGTAGCACCTTGGCCAGGTCGTCGACCGGGTAGGCGGCGTCGGCGCCGTGGTCGGTGATAGCGCCATCGACTCCGGCGCGCAGGCCGTTCCACGCCTCCTGCTCCGGGTCGCGGGGCCGCACGAACAGGACGTAGGGCTGGTCGTGGCCGGGGTCGATGAGTGCCACCGCGTCCGGCTCGTCGAACCCGGTAAGCATGAAGAAGTCCGATCCCTGCCGGAAGGGGTGGTGGACGTCGTCGTTCCTGATGGTCTCGCGCGCTGCGGGCACCACGGCGATGTCGTCCCCGATCTCCGCCATGAATTGCCTGCGCCGCTGTTCGAATCGATTCATGCCCGGGATTGTATGAGCGAGCGTGCCAACCCTGGGTTCGGAGTGCCGCGCTGGTCAGATCTGCCCGGTGTCGGTGGGCGCGGCGGCCGCCTCCACATAGGCCGGGTCGTCGTAACGGGCCGGGTGGAAGGCGTCCCCGTAGGCGGGAATCGTCCCTCCCGCGACGTGGAGGGCGGCGAGCTCGCCGGCGGCACACGCCGCCATCACGCCGTAGCCGGAGAGCGCCCCACATACGAAGGACCCGTCGGAGCCGGCGGGGCCGATGAGCGGCAGGTTGTCCGTGGTCTTGGTGTAGTAGCCGCCGTCGACGACCGACTCGGGCGGGTTGCCCCGGTAGCCGGCGAGGGCGGGGATCATGGTGGTGAGGCCGCGCAGCACCGTCTCCGGGTAGAGCTCGTCGATGGGGAGGGGCCACTCCGGTCGGCGGATGTCCCTGTGGTACTCCCACAACGCCAGCACCCACTCGGAGTCGGCGCCACCTTCGGGGCGGCAGTGGCACCCGGCGGGCAGCTCCTCGAGCAGGTCGGTGCGCCCTTGCTCCCGGCACAGGGTGCGCTCCTCGTCGGTGAGGTCGAGATCCTGCGGGTCGGACCAGATCAGCATCGGTGCGTCTCTCGGAATCGCCTTCAGCGTGTCCCGGAACGCCACCTTCTGGTGGACCTCGCTGAAGACGGGAAGGTCGGCTCCGACCAGGTCGCCCACGTCGCGCAGCAGGGGGCCGGCGGCATTGACGAAGACATCGGTGCGAATACGCGTGCCGTCGTCGAGGCTGACCTCACCGTCGTCGATGGCGACGACCGCGGCGCGCAGCAGGGTCAGCCCGTGCCGGCGCGACCGGTCCAGCAGCCAGCCGCCGAGTTGGACGGCGCTGAACCACCCGGCCCGCTCCACGCGCACCGCGCTCCGTGCGGCGTCGGTCAGGTATGGATAGGACCGGGCGAGCTCCGGCTGCGTGATGGCGATCGCTCCATCGGGCTCGAGGGTCCCCGCGGAGAGATACACATAGCCCCGCCGGTTGAGATGGAAGGCATCGCCGCTCTCTTCGGCGAACCGATCGAGGAGGTCGATCGACCGGTCCATGAACGTCACCATCGCTGGGTTGGGCCACCAGTTGCGGTAGCACTCGGTGGACTTGTCGCTGGTGAGTGTGAGTGGAGCCCGGGGGTCGCACACCACGACGTCCAGGCCATGCGCGACGGCGAGGAAGTAGCCGGTGCTCACCCCGGCGATGCCGGCACCGCACACCACCACATCGGCTGTCATGGCTGATGCCATCCGGCGAGGCTACCGGTCGTCCCACTCGCGATCGACGGCTCAGTCGTCGTCGGGCCGGGTGAACGTCGGACCCACCATTGCAGCGAGCTCGTGACGGCTGGCGATCCCCAGCTTGTTGAAGATATGGCTCATATGGGTTTCGAGGGTCTTGACCGAGATCTCCAGGGCGCGAGCCGTCTCCCGGTAGGTGTAGCCACGAGCGATCAGGTTGACGACCTGGCGTTCTCGGGGAGTGAGGCGTTCGATGCCGCTGCCGGTGTCGATTTCGTCGTCGATGTCGAGCAGGTATCCCGCCACTTCCTTGGACACCGGCTTGTGACCGGCCATCGCGCTCAGCAACAGGTCCGCAAGGTCCTCACTGTGCGTGGTCTTCGTCAGGTACCCGTCGACGCCTGCGTTCATCATGGTGATCACGTCGAGCCGGGAGGTCGAGACCGTGAAGGCGACGATGCACGTTTCCGGCAGCGCACGGCGGACAGCGTCGACGACCGCGGCTCCGCCACCCCCGGGCAGCCGAACGTCGAGGAGGACGAGATCGGGTGTCCGCTCGATGATCAGGGCGATCGCGGAGTCGACGTTGTCGGCCTCGCCGATGATCGCGAAGGCATCCTCGAGGAGAGCCCTGGTCCCGAGGCGGACCACGTCGTGGTCGTCGACGAGCAACAGGCGAGGGCGATCGGTCACGGCAGCGACATGGTGAGCGTGACTTCGGTGCCTTCACCGGATCGACTGGCGACGGTGGCATCGCCTCCCGCGCCTTGCACTCTGGCGATGTGGCGTCCGAGGCCGCGGCCGGCATCGAGGTCGGCGGCGTCGAATCCGGAACCGCGGTCCCGGACATACACCGCGAGCTTGTCGTCGACGATCTCCGAGAACAGCTCGATCTTGGCGTCGGCAGAGTGCTTGGCTGCGTTCACCATCGCTTCCTTGCTCGCCGCCACCACGACTGCCAGCTCCTCCGTGAGCTGGGCGTCGCTGCGTACGATCGCATCGACCTCGACCCGATACAGGTCCTCGACTTCACCGCTCGCAGCAAGGAGCGCGGCGCGGAAGCTGTCATCGAACCGGGACCGCATCTCGGCGATGGTGGTGCGG
>CAYQZO010000072.1:0-7863 GCA_964421925.1 uncultured Acidimicrobiaceae bacterium | reverse complement strand
CCATCCACCGCGTCCCCCGGCGACCGAACGCGGGCGGCGGGCCCGGCGTGCGCAGGCAGCGATCTCGGCTACTCGACGAGACGAAGGGGGTTCCCTTCGATGAACGCCGACCACGTGGTGGTATCGGAGGTCTGGCCCGGATAGTTGTAGCGCACCTTCCACCAGCAGTCCGCACCGCAGGTGTAGTCGTCGGGCAGGGGGATCCGAATCGAGAGCAGCCAGTTGTTGAACTTGCTTCCGCCGCCCTGCTTGCTGGTGGCGATCCGGCACTCGCTTTCGTCACCGTTGTCGTTTCCACCCCCGCTGTTGGCGTTGGCCACCCACGTGCACGGTGGATTGCCACCGTTGGGATCGATGATCTCGACGGAGTGCTCTCCCTTGGCGTCACCGGGGTCGAACAGCTGGATGACCAGGATCTTCCCGGCGTGGACCTCGATGACCTCGGTGAGGTAGAACTCGGTGTCTCCCGCAAGGCCGTCGACGTTGGCGTAGATCGACATGTCCCCGAGTCCGTAGACGCGAGGTTCCGCTCCGGAAGACGTAGAGGCGCGGAGTGACCAGCGATTCAGCCCTCGCTGGTCGGCTGTCCCAGGGTCGTTGACCATGACCCGAAGGGGATAGATACCGGCTTCGTCGACCACAACGCTGCAGAAGGGCTCCCACAGCGCGGCCACGCCTCCCGGGTACGCCAGGTCGACGTCATCGAAATCCAGGTCGCCGTCGCCGTCGCGATCGTCTCCCTCGTCCGTCACGCCGTCGCCGTTGAAGTCGGCATAGGGGTCACGAGGGTCGTAGGTGACGGTGCACAACAGCGTGTTCCCGCTATCGCCCGTGTTCGCCGGAGTGGGATCCGGGTGGTAGAGCATGAACGTCGTGACCGGGCCCGGGCTCGTTCCCTGCTCCTGGTCGCCGGTGAGATAGTCGTCGCCGCCGCCGCGGGTGAACTGGGGGTCGAACAGCTCGACGGTGAGCATCGATCCGATCGACGAATCGTCGACCTCGATGGCGTAGAGATATCCACCGCTCGCCGCCTGGGTCCCCGCACCAACCGAGAGGCGCCGCTCATCGTTCTTCGTGCAAGAGAGCAGGCTCTCCCAGGCGGCGCACTGTGACGCAAACCGGTCGCCCATGCCCTTTCCGGTGTAGTAGCCGTGGATGTTGCCCCATAGATTGGGCCAGCGGCCAAGCTCGGGATCGTTGCCGAAGTAGGGCTCCGGGCTCCCCAGTGGCAGGGGCAAGACGTATTCGGCGACCGCGGAGCGGCTGATCGTCACCGTGTCCATTCCGAAGATCTTGACGAAGAACGTTGGCACGTCGTGCGTCACCACGGTGCGGAGCTGGGAGGTGTTGTCGACTGCGCTCGGATCGTCGAAAGCATCGATGACCGCCACCACGTCGGTCCCACCGAGCGCGATGTCCACATAACCGTTCTCGGCGGCCGCCCGCTTGGCCTCGATCTTGGCCCGGTCCGCATCGGTGGCGACGTAGACCACACCGCCGAGGGCGGCCGCATCGGCTCCGTGCTGGACCTCGATGCTGTTCCAGTACATCCAGCCGAGATCAACAGCCATCGCGGCGACGCCGAGGAGTACCACGACGAACAGGCTCATGATGACGAGCACAGCTCCGTGCTCGTCGTTTCCTCGAGCGACGAGACGCTCTGCCCAATTGGTGCCCGTCGCCGGATGTCCGCCGACGGCTCGCGGACGGTATGTCATCGGACCTCCCCCACCGAGGGTCCTACTGGCAAACCCTACCAGCTCCACCACTCTAAGTGGTGATCATTTACAGAAAGTAGTCACTCTGGACTAGCCCCTCGCTATGGTCCTTGCGCCAAGGCGTGAGGTGGTAATGGGAGAGGCGTTCGGGACGGTGGGAGCGGCCGTCCTGCTGCTGACGGTGATCATCCTCGTTGCGCCTCGCGTTGCGGAACGGTTCCGGATACCGGGTCTCGTCGGGCTGATCGCCGGGGGGATGATCGTCGGCCCTTTCGTCTTCGACCTGGTTTCACCAGACGGGTTGATCGCCGCCCTCGGGGCGATCGGTCTGCTCTACCTGATGTTCCTCGCCGGCCTCGGTTTCAACCTGGGCGGATTCGCCAAGCACAAGGCCGGGGCCATCGCCTACGGGCTGCTCGGGTTCGCCTTGCCGTTCTCGCTCGCCATCGCAGCGACGATGGGTCTCCTCGACTACACCTTCGCCGCAGCCGCGCTGGTGGGGGCGATGTGGGCCTCGAACACCCTGGTCGCCTATCCCGAGGCCCAGGCCGCCGGTCTCACCGACAATCGTGCCGTCGGCGTCGCGGTTTCCGCGGGGGTCATCGCCGACATCCTCTCCCTCACGGTGCTCGCTCTGGTGACATCGAGCTTCGCCCTGGAGGCCGAGGGACCGGAGGTGACCGCATCCAACCCGGACCCGACGCTGCCGCTGTGGCTCGGGATCCCGCTGCTGGTCTGGTTCGCGTTGTGGGCGCTTCCCAGGGTCAGCAGCTGGTTCTTCACCGAGATCGGGCACACCCGCACCCAGCGCTTCGTCTTCGTGCTCGCCGGCATGGCGGCCGGCGCCCTCGTCGCCGGGCTGGGGGGTATCGAGGGACTGGTCGGGGCGTTCCTCGCCGGTCTCGGGATGAACCGGCTCATACCGAGCCGTGGCCCGCTGATGCGGCAGATCGAGTTCTTCGGCGAAGCGCTCTTCGTGCCCGCGTTTCTCGTCTCGGTTGGGCTCTCCATAGATCCGAGGGCGCTCTTCGACCTCGATACCGTGCTGCTCGGGATCGGCTTCGCCGGAATCGTCGTCGTCGGCAAGAGCGCGGCCGCAGTGGTGGTCGGGGCCCTGTCTCGCATGTCGTTCGCAGAGATAGGGGTGATGGCGACCTTGAGCTTCGGACAAGCCGCGTCGACCCTGGCAATATCCCAGGTCGGTGTCGAGCTCGGCATCTTCGACCAGGAGGTGGTGAACGCTGCCGTCGTCGCCATCGTCATCACCGCATTCCTCACCTCGTACGGCACCCGGTTCTTCGCCAGCCGGGTCGAAGCACCCGTGACCGCGGTTCCCGCCCTCGGATCGCGGGTCCTGGTCGATGCCCGCGCCGACGCTGGTGAGGTCGATCTGCTCATGAAGCTCGCCGGTGCGATCGCCGCACCCGACGACGGCTTGGTGGTTCCGTTCAGCGTTGCCAGCGGCGCGGGCCGGAACAGGGCAGACCTGGAGGTCGAGCGAGCCGTCGCGTCGGCCGCCGGCCTCGGCATGGACACCGAAGGCACCGTGCGGGTCGGTGAGTCGTTCGCTTCGGACACGCTCAACCTCATCGACGAGCACCAGGCCTCCCTGCTCCTCCTCCGATGGAGGGGCGTCCGCTTCCCAGCCGACTACGTGATCGACAGCCAGATCGACGCCATCGGCCGCCGCTCGACCGTTCCCACGGTGGCCGCCCACCTCGTCGCGCCGTGGCAGCGGCTCGTTGTCGTTCTCGGCGACATGTCCGTCCCATGGCGCCACGAGGACGCCGCGCTCACCGTGGAAGTTGCCCGACGAGTCCACAAGGCAGAGCCGGTTCCGCTGTCACTCTTTGCCACCATCGATCCGGGCAAGATCCTCGAAGGACTTCCGGAGATCGAGGTGCAGCAGTACGCGCCGGGCCGACGCACCGTGCTCAAGGAGCTCGAGCCGGGGGATCTCCTGCTGGTGCCGGCCCACGTCTCCCGGCTCGCCGCCAGGGTCAGCCGGCCCATCCAGCGCCAGTACCTGCGAGGGATCTCGGTGGCAGTCATCGCCGGCCCCGGCCGGCTCACCGTCGGCTCGGTCTCTGTGCGTCACCCGCTTCACGGCACGGTCAACCAGCGGGCCTGAGCCACGGTCACTGCCTGGATTGCCGGTGATCAGCGCACGGGGTCGTCGAGATCGACGAAGCGGTCGAGGTCGACGACATCCATCTTGATGCGGGCGGTGAACAGCGAATAGGCCAGGATGGCGGCGAGCTGACTGAGGCCGACGGCCCACGGTGGGACGTATCTGGGCTCGATCAGGGTTCCGTCGTCGAACAGCTCGTCGAGCTCCACGCAGTCGCCAAGCGTCATGCGCCCGGCGAACAGGTGGGGGATGAGCGCTTCACGCCCGTCCATGATCGCCTTGCGCAGGAACGTCTGCACCAGGAGCAGGCCCTCCAGGTAGGCGCCATCCTTGGTGAAGGCGATCTCGCCCCGCACGTCGCCGCCGCGAAACACCCGCTGGGCAGAGTGGTAGCTCTCCTCCTCGGACTGGCCCTCCTCGAGGAAGTGGGTGAACACGTCCACGAAGTCGGCGCCGTCGAGGGCCATGGACACCGCCTGGGAGCGGAGCGCGACCCTCCGCAGCCGGGGCAGGTCGATGGAGCAGGTGGCGAGCTCGGAGAAGACCGCGAGCCCTTCCTGCGTTCTCGTGGTGCGGGGGGCGCTCACGCCGAGCGTCCGCAGCGGCTGGCGTCGCCCGTTGAGCAGGGTGAGGGCGTGGATGAGCGCCTCGTGATTCAAGAGTTGAACGAAATCCAGGTCGGAGAACAGGGCATCGGCGCGCACCTTGACCCGGGAGCTCCCTGCCGCGGCCTTGGCCGACATCTCGGCGTCGACCACCACTGCGACCCGATCGTCGGTGTAGAACTCGTCGAGTGCGCACTGCAGGCGGTCGGCGAACTCCGGGGCGGGCGTCGTGGCCTCGGCGGGATGCACCACACCCCCGGCGAGGAGCTCGGAGGTGGTCTCCATGATGGGGTTGGCGGCATCGAGCGACGAGAGCCCCTGGCGCTCGTAGACGAAGTCCGGCCGGCCGTACAGGGCGATCGAGTGCTCGGTGAACTCCGGCGTTCCGGCAGCACCGAGCATGCGAGCGGCGGTGGCGTAGCTCCACGCCGTCTTCCACAGGAAGTCACCCGCCGGATCGGACCGGTCGCACCGGGTCATCAGGTCTGTGAAGGCGTCGACGTGATCCGATGTGTCGAGGTGCTCGTGCTTGACGTCGGGAAGCCGTGGCCGCCGCCGGTTCCACGAGGAGAGGAAGTCCACCTTCACCTCCTCCGGCCACGTCAGGTGGGACAGCACACGGAACGAGCGCCCGAGGCGCGCCAACTGGTCATCCACATCGGCATGGCGGGTGGGCATCGTCGAGGTCGATCTCCGGTGAACGGTCGGGATACTCTACGTTCCCGCCGCGGGGCGTCAGCCGTCGTCGCTCCCCGGGATGAGCGCCCGCTCGAGGGAGGCGAGCTGCTGCTCCATTCCGGCCAGGCGATCGTCGAGCTTCTGGAGCCGGGCGTCGACGTCGCCGGCTTCCTCAGCAGCTGCCGGCTCGTCGGCGCTGCCGCCGAAGATCGAGGCGAGAATCCCGGCGAGGGTCCCGAGCACGGCGAGGCCGATGACCATCACGAGCAGTCCGGCGAACCGTCCCGCTCGAGTGACCGGGAAGTAGTCCCCGTACCCGACGGTGGTGAGGGTGACCACACCCCACCACATGGCGTCGCCGAAGGTGTCGAACCCGGATTCCGGCGGCTCCGCGCGCAAGACGACGATGGCGGAGAACAGCAGGACGCCGATGCTGACCAGGAGAAGGCTCCCCATCTGGTCGTAGAGGTAGCGCAGGCGGCGCCCGGCGCTCGTCGCTGTGACGAGACGGAGCAGACGGGCGAGCCGGAACACGGCGAGGAACTGCGTACCGTCCACACCGGGGAGGATGTACCAGGGAAAGGTGAACACGACGATGGACAGGTCGAACAGACCGGTCCCGGTGCGGAGGTATCCCCGCGCCAAGCGCACGCGCACGACGAGGTCGACGAAGAACACGGCCCAGCTGGCGAGGTCGACGGCGAGAACGATGGGGGAGTCGGACTGGCCGGGGAACAGGGCGAGCGCAAAGGGGAGGATGGCGGCGGCCACGATGAGCGGCTGCACCTTGGCGTCCCAGGCGGCCAGGCGATCCTGAGCGGTCGCGGTGTCGGTCACCGCCCGGATGGTATGGGCGGCAGCACCGCAGCCCAAGGATCTCGTCCACTCACCGTTCGTCGGGCTCGGCTCCGAGCCAGACGGCCACTCGATTCCACACCCGCCGTGCCGTCCGCCACAGCCAGATGGTGACCGCGGTTGCCGCCACCACCAGCACGGCGACGACGATCACGGTGACCACCGGGAAGGTCAGGCCAAGCGCCACCAGCCCTGCCACCAGGCCGTCTTCGAAGAAGGAAAGGGCGATGTTGGATACCGGCTCCGGGGACGCGTTGACGGTGAGCCTGGTCGTCGCTTTGGCGGCGTGTGCATTGAGAGCCAGGCCGGCGGCGACAATCGCACCAAGCGCGGCACCGATCGACGCCGATTCGCCCGCCACCACCCAACCGAGGGCAGCCGCCCCGAGCGGCCGGATCACCGTGTTGATCGCGTCCCACACGTTGTCCAGGTACGGCACCTTGTCGACGACGAACTCGATGGCAACGAGCACCCCGGCCACGACCATCACGTCGGTGCGGCTGAACACGCCGGGGACGTCCCCCCAGCCAAGCCGTCCGGCGACGCCGAGCAGCAGGGCGACGAGATAGAGGTTGATGCCGGACGCCCATCCGGCGCCGGACAGGACGCCTACCGTATCCACGGCGCCAAGGTAGCGGGCGCCTACGATCGCCGGGTGCCGACCATCGGAACGCTCCGGGAGAAGCCGCTGCACGCCACGCTGAAACGGTGGTACGCCCGTCCGGGCGACCGGGTCGAGGTCCCCGTTGACGGCTTCGTGATCGACCTGGTGCGCGAGGATCTCCTGATCGAGGTGCAGACGCGCGGCTTCTCATCGCTGAAGCAGAAGTTGGCGGCGCTCCTCCAGCAGGGGCACCGGGTACGAATCGTTCACCCGATCCCCGTCGACAACTGGATCGTCAAGCTGGGCGAGGACGGGGGCGTGCTCAGCCGCCGGCGCTCACCGAAGCACGGAAGGGTGTCGGACATCTTCGCCGAGTTGGTGAGCATTCCCGACCTGCTCCTCGACACCAGCCTGGAGATCGACGTGCTGTTGACGCTGCAGGAGGAGTACCGGAGCCACACACAGGGCAAGGCATGGCGCCGTCGGGGCTGGACGGTCTCGGAACGCCGCCTGATCGACGTCGTCGACTCGCTGCTGCTCAGTACCAAAGCCGATCTCGCCGCACTCCTTCCCGGTGGGCTGCCCGAGGTCTTCACGACCTCCGAGCTCGCCGGAGCGTTGGGCCGGCCCCGTCGGGCCGCGCAACAGATGGCGTACTGCCTGCGCAAGGCTGGAGTCATCGAGGCGGTGGGAAAGGCGGGCAACAGCGTCTGCTACCAGGTGGCAACCGTCGGTCGCGGTCCGCGCAGCTAGGGTCGCTGCATGCCAGGCACCAGGCGCTCGTTTGCGGTCGTGGCCGTCACCGTCGCCTTGCTGACGGCCGCGTGCGACAACGGGGTACGACACCCCCTCGACGACTCGGAGACCAAGCCGGCGACGGCAGCAGAAGCTCTGGACGAGGCGACCAACGAGCTGGATCGTGTCGGCGCCGCGGTGCTCACCGGGCTCGTGTACGAGGCCACCGAATGGGAGGCGCCCGACCGGTGCGCCACCCGTGTGGACTCCCCCGAGCAGGGGGATGTGAGCACGATCCTGTACAGAGGCTACGCCACACCCCCGTCAGGACAGACCGCAGCCGACGTGTTGGCAGCGGCGACGCACCACTGGGAGGGTGAGGGCCACACCGTCGGCCCCGGAGCCCCGAACATGCCCGACCAGGCCATCACCCGCGTCGACGGGATCAGCTACAGCGTGGTCGACGAGCCACCCGGGGTCGAGCTTCGCGCGTTCCTGCCCTGCTACTGACCGATGAAGCCGGGGCCTTCCCGGGCC
>CAYQZO010000071.1:0-7878 GCA_964421925.1 uncultured Acidimicrobiaceae bacterium | reverse complement strand
TCTCCTACCTGGCGGTGCTCGTCTCCTTTGTGGTCGTCGCTGCGGGGCGCAGCCTGGTGGCCGCCTAACCTCCCCGCCCATGCCGATCTACACCAAGCGAGGCGACGACGGCACCACGGGCCAGCTCTACGGCGGCCGGGTGGCCAAGGATGCACCGGGGCCGGAGGCCGACGGCGCCGTCGATGAAGCGGTGTCCGCGCTCGGCGCCGCCCGGGCCCTCGCCGAGGGGGAACTCGCCGCCGAGATCCTCGGCCTGCAGCGCCAGCTGTTCGTGGTCGGCGCCGAGCTCGGCACCGCACCGGAGAACCGGGACAAGCTGGAGCCGGGCGTCAGCCTGGTAACACCCGCCATGGTGGAGGCGTTGGAAGCGCGCATAGACCGGGTCGTCGACGAGGTGGGTACGCCCACCGAGTTCGTGGTGCCCGGCGAGGACGTTGTGGCCGCCGCCTTCGACGTGGCCCGATCCGCGGTGCGCCGGGCGGAGCGCCGGGCGGTCACCTGGGCGAGCGATGCCGGGATCGACGACAGCCAGGTTGTGGCGTACCTCAACCGGCTCGCCGACTACCTGTACATGCTCGCCCGTTCGGTCGAGGAAGAGTGGACGCCCAGCCGGGAGGAGAAGGATGACTGAGTTCGTCGCCGGTGGATCGCTGGAGGAGGCCGACGCGGACCTCCTCGCCGTGCCCGTCCTCGCCGACCGCACCTACGGGCCCGGCGCCGATACGGTCGCCGAGCGGCTCGGCGACTGGGTCGACGGCTACTTCGACGCCCGCGATTTCACCGGCCGGGCCGGTCAGTCGGTGCGGGTCCCGGGCGGCGACATCGGTTTCTCTGAAGTGTTGTTCGTCGGGGTAGGCGACGACGTCGACGCCGAATCCATCCGGCGTGCCGCAGGCTCCATGGCCCGGGCCGTCTCCCGGGCCCCCGTGGTGGCCACGACCCTGCATCAGCTCGAGGTGGAAGGTGCCACTGAAGCCGTCATCCTCGGCTACCAGCTCGGCGCCTACTCGTTCGACAGCTACGTGAGCGAGCCCAAGGAGCGCATCAACGAGTCGCTGACCCTGCTGGGTCCACCGGCCGACCTCGACACCGCTCTGGCCAGGGCGAACGCCATTGCCGGCGGTGTCACCCTCACCAGGGACCTGGTCAACACACCCGCTGGATCGAAGCCGCCGGCCGAGCTCGCCGCCCGCGCCGCCGCCATCCCGGGTCTCGAGGTCGAGATCGTCGACGCCGTCGAGGCCAGAGCGCGCGGCTACGAGGGCCTGCTCTCGGTCGCCGCCGGCGCCGACAACCCCCCGCGGATGGTGCTCCTCCGCTACCAGCCCGCAGGCGCCAAAGCCTCCATCGCCTTCGTCGGCAAGGGGATCGTCTTCGACTCCGGCGGCCTCTCCATCAAGCCGGCCAAGATGATGGAGGAGATGAAGACCGATATGGCGGGCGCTGCCACCGTGTTCGGCGCCATGCAGGCCATCGCCGAGCTCGCCATCCCCATCGAAGTCCTCGGGGTGGCCCCGCTCACCGAGAACATGACCGGCGGCGCCGCCACCCGGCCCGGGGACGTGTTCAAGGCCTACCAGGGCAAGACCGTGGAGGTGCTCAACACCGACGCCGAGGGCCGGCTCGTCCTCGCCGACGGGCTGGGCATCGCCAAGGAAGCCGGCGTCGATCTCATCGTCGACGTCGCCACCCTCACCGGCGCGGCCAAGGTGGCGCTCGGCCAGCTGATCGGCGCCGTGTTCGGCAACGACGAGGAGTCGGTGCAGGCGCTGCTGGCCGCCGGGCGTTTCGCCGGGGAGAAGTGGTGGCAGCTCCCCATCGATGACGAGTACAAGCCGAAGCTGGAGTCGAACGTCGCCGACCTGGTCAATACCTCACCGGACCGGTGGGGTGGCGCCATCTTCGCCGCCCTCTTCCTTGCCGAGTTCGTCGACGAGGGCCAGAAATGGCTCCACCTCGACATCGCCGGTCCGGCCCGGGCGGAGAAGACGGAGCACTACCGGACCAAGGGTGGGTCGGGGTTCGGGGTGCGCACGCTGGTGGCGCTGGCGGAGCAACTGAGTCGGTGATGTCTCCCCCGCGAAGCGGGGGAGACGCGGAGGAGCGTCAGCTCCGACGCAGAGGGGGCTTCCTACACGCCGGGCAGTTGGGATCCTTGGTGAAGGGGAACCGCGACCAGCGCGATCCCAGTGCGTCGTACACGAGCAGCTCACCCGAGAGCGGCTGGGCCCCGACGACGAGCTTGATCGCTTCGACCGCCTGGGTGGCGCCGATCACCCCGGTCATCGCTCCGAGCACGCCGGCGTCGGCGCAGGTGAGCACCTCGTCCGGGAGCTCGGGGAACAGGCATCGATAGCAGGGCCCCTCCGGCGGGTCGAAGACGGCGACGGTTCCCTCGAATCGAAGCGCCGACCCGTGGACGACCGGCACCCCGGTGGCGATGGAGGCATCGTTGAGGGCGAGGCGGGTGGGAAAGTTGTCTGTCCCGTCGACGACGACGTCGTAGCCGGCAACGATCGCGGCCGCGTTGGCCTCGTCGAGGAGGACCTGGTGGGTCTCCACCTTGATCTCGGGGTTGAGCGCCCGCAGGCGGTCGGCCGCAGAGGCGACCTTGAAACGACCCACGCCCGGCGTGTCGTGGAGCACCTGGCGATGCAGGTTGGTGACGTCCACCCGGTCGTGGTCGAGGATCCCGAGCGTCCCCACGCCGGCGGCGGCCAGGTAGAGGGCGGCGGGGGATCCGAGGCCGCCGGCGCCGACCACGAGCACCTTGGCCTCGAGCAACCGTTGCTGGCCCTCCACCCCGATGGCGTCGAGGCGAAGCTGCCGGTCGTAGCGCATCCGCTCCTCGCTGCTCAGGGCGTCGTCGATGTGCCAGGGCAGCCCACTGTCTCGCCAGGCCCGGAAGCCGCCGGCGAGCGAGGCGACGTGGCGGTACCCGATGGTCTGCAGGGTGTGGGCGGCGAGCACGGAGCTCTCCCCGACGACGCAGTAGACGAGGACGGAGGCGCCGGGGTCGGGGACCATCGCCCCGACCGTGCGCTCGAGCTCGCTGCGGGGCACGGCGATCGAGCCGTCGATCGAGCCCTCGATGCGCTCCACCGGTTCGCGCACATCGAGCACCACCTCGTATCCGGCGGCGGCCGCCTCTTGCGGCGTTACTTCGGTGATGTGCTCCCGGTAGCGCTCGATGAGTCCCCGGTAGTCCATGTCTCCACGCTAGCCACGTGCTGGCGCCGAAGTGCCGGAGTCAGCCGCCGTTCCTGGACGGAGGTGAGCGGTGGGATGGTGGGTCGGACGAACAAGCGCCCGCCGACCCAGCGGGCGAGGTCCTCGCGTACCAGCAGCCCGGTGCTCTCGGGAAGGGGGAGGGAGCGGTCGCGCTGTGCGGCAACGGCGAGACGCATGAGGTCGGCGACCGCTCCCGGACCGATGGCCGCAGTCCAGAAGCGGCGCACGTAGGGATCGTCGGTGCGGAACCCATTGCCCGGTGCGGGCCAGAGCCCGGGTCGGATCATGGGCCGGGTGGCAACGGTGGGGCGAACGGAGCGGGCGGCGACGCCCGAAGGTGGCGCGGACTCCCCGACGGTGGGAGGACGAACACCGTTTGTGGGGCGGGCTTCGGACGTCGCCGGGCTTGGCATGCCTTAAGTAGTATCAGTTAGAGCAAATAGAGTCAATAGGTATCAGCTATCAGCTGTCAGCTGTCAGCTGTCAGCTCCAAGAAGGCTGGAAGCTGGTAGCTGGTAGCTGGCCGCTACCGGATTGGCGCAGCAAGTCCGGTTTGCACCTCCCACAGCGACCGGTACACGCCGGGGTGGTCGATGAGCTCGTCGTGGGTGCCCGCCTCCACCACCGTGCCATCGTCGAGGACGTAGATGCGGTCGGCGTGGCGGATGGTGGAGAGCCGGTGTGCGATCACCAGGACGGTGTGGTCCCGCGCTGCACTGGCGAGCGACCGCTGGATGGCGGCTTCGGTCTCGTTGTCCACCGCCGAGGTGGCCTCGTCGAGCACCAGGATGGGCGATCCGGTGAGCAAGGCTCGTGCGATGGAGAGTCGCTGCCGCTGGCCCCCGGACAGCTTCTGCCCCCGCTCGCCGACGATGGTGTCGTACCCGTCGGGGAGCTCGAGGACGAACTCGTGTGCCTCGGCGACCCGTGCCGCCTCCTCGATCTGGGCATTGGTCGCATCGGGGCGGCCGTAGGCGATGTTCTCCCGCACCGTCCCGTGGAAGAGGAACACGTCCTGGGACACGAGGCCGATGCCGCGGCGAAGCTCGCCACGGCGCAGGGCACGCAGGTCGACACCGTCGAGTGCGATCGTCCCGGCGTCGGGGTCGTAGAAGCGGAGCAGCAGCTTGGCCACCGTGGTCTTCCCCGACCCGGTGGCCCCGACGAGGGCGATCGTCTGGCCCGGTGGGATGTCGATGGTGACGCCGTCGAGCACCGGGTAGCCGTCGGCGTAGGAGAAGCCGACGTCGCGCAGCTCCAGGTGCCCGGTGATCGGCGTGGGGGAGCGGTCGCCGTCCTCCATGGTCGGTTCGGCATCGAGCACGAGGAACACCCGGCGCGCCGAGGCCATTGCCCGCTGGTAGAGGTCGAAGGTCTCGCCGAGCCGGGTGAGCGGCCACAGCAGACGCTGGGTGAGGAACACCATCACCGAGTACATGCCGACCTCGAGTTCGCCGTCGAGCACCAGGAACCCGCCCAGGACCATGGTTCCGGTGATCCCGACGAGGATGGCGATCCGAATCAGCGGCGAGAACGCAGAGGAAAGCCGGATGGCGCTGCGGTTGGCCATGCGGTAGGCATCGCTCTCCTCACGGATCCGCTCGATCTCCCGCTCCTCGGCGGTGAAGGACTTGATGGTGGCGATGCCGCCGAGGGAGTTCGCCAGCTGGGCGCTTATGGCCCCCGCCTGGTCGCGTACCGCGGCGTAGCGGGGCTCGATGCGCCGCTGGAAGCGGAACGAGCCCCACAGGATCACCGGGATGGGGAGGAAGGCGAACACGGCGACCCCGGGGGCGATGAGGAAGAAGGCGGTGCCGATGAGGACCACGGTGGTGAGCACCTGGACGATCTCGTTGGCGCCGACGTCGAGGAAGCGCTCCAGCTGGTTGATGTCGTCGTTGAGCACCGCCATCAGGTCGCCGGTGCGCTGCTCCTCGAAGTAGCCGAGCTCGAGGTCCTGGAGGTGGGCGTAGGTGTCGATGCGCAGGTCGTGCTGGATGTTCTGGGCGATGTTGCGCCAGGAGACGCCGAGCAGGTACTCGAACAGCGACTCGAGCGCCCACACCACGAACGTGATGACGGCGAGCACCACGAGCTGCGTCTTGGGATCCTCGATGCCGAACCCGGCGAGGAACGAGTTCTGCTGGTTGACGACGACGTCGATGGCGAACCCGATCAGGAAGGGCGGGGCGATGTCGAGGGCCTTGTTCAGGATGGAGAACGTGACCGCAGCCACGATCTGGGCCCGGTACCCGGCGGCGTAGCGCCACAAGCGGCGGAGAGGTGTGTCAGTCATGGCGGGGACAGTACTGAGTACTGAGTACTGACTACTGAGCTACTCAGCTGGGCTGGATTCCCACGTACACCGTGATGGTGTCGTTCGGCTTCACCAGCACCCCCGGTGCCGGGTTGGTGCTGAGCACGACACCCCACTGTGCCGGATCGCCGGTCTCGACGTCGACCCGCGTCCACTCCAGATGCACGGCGGTCATCAGCTCGAACTCGGCGAGGGCGGCAGGGACGTCTGCGACCTTGAGCCCGATCAGGTTGGGTGCGGCGATCTCCTCGGGGATCCCGATCGAGATCTCGATGGTCACCGCCCCGCCCTGGCGTACCGACGTGCCCGGCTCGGGCGTGATGGTCAGGATCGTGCCCGGCTCCTCGATCGAAGGCACCTCGACCAGCTCGACGCGCAGATGGGCCTCGTACACCAGATTCTCGATCTCGTCGAGCTCCATCTCCACGTTGATGTCGGGAACCCGGGTGCGGGGCACCCCGTAGTAGACGCTCGTGCCCTCCGGGGCCGCGGGGAAGTCGAGCACCTCGAGCCCCTGGGTGATGTAGGTCATGAACTGCGCCCACGCCGGGGCGGCAACGGTTCCACCGAACGCCTGGGAGATCGACTGCGGCTTCCCGGTCACGTCGTTGAAGATGGTGAAGTTCTTCATCGGCACCTGCTCATCCGGATATCCCACCCACACCGCGGTTGAGTACTGGGGGATGTAGCCAACGAACCACACGTCGGTGTTGTCGGTGGCGGTCCCGGTCTTGCCCGCCTGGGGACGGCCGATCTTGGCCCGAGTCCCGGTTCCGCCGGCGACCACCTTCTCCAGCGTGGCGGTGACCGCGGCGGCGATCTGGGGGGAGAGGACCCGCTCCGGGTTGGGTTCGTGCTGGTAGAGCACGTTGCCCTCGTCGTCCAGGATCCGCTCGATGATGTAGGGCTTGGTGTAGGCGCCGCCGTTGGCGAACGTCGAGTACGCCGAGGCCATCTCCAGGGGAGTGATCGACGCCGCACCCAGGGTGACCGCGTAGAACGGGCCAACATGTGACCAGCGGATGCCGAGGCGCGTCGCCATGTCCACGACCACCTCAGCACCGATGGCGTGGATGACCCTGGCGAACACGGGGTTGCGGGAATGCACCGTCCCCGCCTCCAGGGTGCTCAGCGAGTGGGCCCGGCTGATCCCGGAGTCGACGACCCAGATGTTGCCCCTCGTCGAACACGGGAACCCGCAGTCGATAGCGGTCGGGCTCTGCCGATCCCAGTACGAATTGAGCGTCACCGGGTTGCCGTTGCGCTCGCCGTTCTCCAGGGCGGCGGCCAGGGTGTACGGCTTGAACGCCGACCCGGCGTGGCGCTTGCCCTCCATGGCCAGGTCGTAGGGGCGCTCCCCGGAGGCGGTGTCGGTGCCGAACTCGATCCCGGAGGCGACCACCCTGATGGCACCGGTGCCGTTCTCCACGGTGGCCAGCGCCCCGGTGGGCTGGCCTTCGTTGTACCGGTACCAGGCACGCAGGATGCGGGTGGCCTCGGTCTGCCAGTCGAAGTTGACCGTGGTCTCGATACGAAGGCCACCGCCGCCCGAGCAGGTCGTGTCGGCGGCCGGGCACCCGAAGACGGCCTGCTTGCGCTCGGTGTAGGTCTGACCGAGGACGCTGGCGAACACCGGGTCGTAGCGTGGATCGGTGTCGTCGAGCAGCGCCCGGCGCACCGCGATCATCACCTGCGGCGCGAGCTCCTCGCGTTCGGCGGCGGGCAGCACACCGAGCGGCTGCGCCTTGGCGGCGACCGCCTCGGTCGCGGTGATGTATCCGTTGTCGGCCATCTCGTCGATGGTCCGGTTGCGGGCATCGATGGCGTTCACCGCGTTCTGTCGCGGGTGGTACAGGGTCGGGTTGCGGATCGGCGCCACCAGCGTGGCCGCCTCGGCGACGGTGAGCTCGTCCAGGGTCTTGCCGAAGTACTCCTGGGCGGCGGCGGTGATCCCGTAGGCGTTGGAGCCGAAGAACATCGAGTTGGCGTAGAACTCGAGGATCTGCTCCTTGGTGTAGCGGCGTTCCAGCTCGGTGGCGAGCTGGGCCTCGCAGATCTTGCGCTCGATCGTTCGCTCGCTGGAGAGGAAGTTCTGCTTGATGACCTGCTGGGTGATCGTGGACGCCCCGCTCGTCCCGCCACCGAGGGCGGCCCGGACGATGGCGCGGAAGTCCACCCCGGTGTGGTCGTAGAAGCTCTTGTCCTCGGCGGAGAGAAGGGCATTGATCACCGTGTCCGGGATGTCGTCGAGGGGCGTGGGCTGGCTGTTGCGCTCCGAGAGCTTGCCGAGCTCCACACCATCGACGGTGACCACCGAGGAGAGCGGGGAC
>CAYQZO010000070.1:4456-7887 GCA_964421925.1 uncultured Acidimicrobiaceae bacterium | reverse complement strand
GCGGTTCATCACCTCGGGCGAGAACGACTATTACGAGAACATCGTCCACCTGGTGCTGGCCCGCCGCGAAGGCGGCCCCCCCGGCACCAAGGGCCTCTCCATGTTCATCGTGCCCAAATACCTGGTGAACGAGGACGGCTCCCTCGGTGAGCGCAACGGCGTGGTCGCCACCAACATCGAGGACAAGATGGGGATCAGGGGCTCGGCCACCGTCGAGCTCACCTTCGGCGCCGACAAGCCGGCGATCGGCTACCTGGTCGGTGACGTCCACGAGGGCATCCGCCAGATGTTCATCATCATCGAGGACGCCCGCATGTCCATCGGGGTCAAGTCGGCGGCCACGCTGTCCACCGGCTACCTCAACGCGCTGGAGTACGCCAAGGAGCGCATCCAGGGTGCGGACCTCGCCGAGATGCTGGACAAGACCGCGCCCCGCGTGCCCATCATCGCCCACCCCAACGTGCGGCGCATGCTGATGGATCAGAAGGCGTACGCCGAAGGGCTCCGTGCCCTGTTCATGTACAGCGCATGGCTCCTCGACCAGGCCCGCCTCCACCCCGAGGACGAGCACTGGGCCAGGCTCGACGACCTGGTCCTCCCCCTGGTCAAGGGCTACTCGTCGGAGAAGGCCTACGAGCTGCTCGCCGACAGCCTGCAGGTGTTGGGCGGCTCCGGGTACCTCAAGGACTACCCGATCGAGCAGTACATCCGGGACGCCAAGATCGACACCCTGTACGAGGGCACCACGGGTATCCAGGCGTTGGACCTGTTCTTCCGCAAGATCGTGCGCGATCAGGGAGCCACCGTGATGGCCCTCGGCCAGGAGATCCTGGAGACCGTGAAGGGCGGGCACGACGACCTTGCCGTCGAGCGGGAGCTGCTCGGGACCGCGCTCGAAGACGTGCAGGGCCAGATCGGGGCCATGGTCGCCCACGCCATCGCCTCCCAGCAGGAGCCCCGGGAGATCTACAAGACCGGGCTGCACACCACCGCGCTCCTCGACAGCGTGGCGGAGGTTGTCATCGGCTGGCTGCTCATCCGCCATGCCGGCATCGCCCTCGACGCGTTGGGCGACGCCGACGACGACGACCGCGCCTTCTACGAGGGCAAGGTCGCCTCAGCCCGCTGGTTCGCCGCCCGGGTGCTGCCCGCCGCGGCGCTGCGGCGCCAACAGGCCGAAGCGGAGGACGGCGCCCTCATGGAGCTCCCGATCGAGGCCTTCTAGGAGGGTGTAGGGTTACCTCTTCTTCGACCAAGGGGAGGTATCAAACGTGGTCATCGCCAGCACCTTCACCGATGTGCTCTGGTGGCTGCTCGCGGCAATGCTGCTCGCGGCCTACTTCTACATCCTCATCGTGGTGTTCGCCGACCTGTTCACCAACGAGTGGAACGGCTGGATCACCGCGCTGTGGACCATCTTCATCTTCTTCCTGCCCCTCATCGGCATCCTCGGCTACCTGATCTTCCGCCCCGAGCCAACACCGGAGCAGAAGGCCGCCATGTACCGGCAGCAGGCGGGGATCAGCAACGCCGAGGAGCTGGAGAAGCTCGCCGAGCTCCACGACAGGGGCGTCCTTACCGATGAGGAGTTCGCCAAGCAGAAGGCGATGGTCCTCGGCACGTAGCCGGTGAACGAGGCCTACGACCACGTCGTCGGGCTGCGGGCGGTTCGTGACTTCCGGGACGATCCGCTGAAGGCGGAGGACCTGGAGGACATCCTGGAGGCGGCCCGCTGGACGGGTTCGTCCAAGAACAAGCAGGCGTGGAGCTTCATCGTCATCGACGATCCGGCCCAGCGGGACGCCGTGGCCGGGTGTGGCAGCTTCACCGGCCCGATGCGCAAGGCGCCGGTCACCATCGCCCTCGTCGAAGAGAGGGGCGGATACCGGTTCGACACCGGGCGGGTGGCACAGAACATCATGCTTGCCGCGGACGCCATCGGGGTGGCGTCCTGTCCGGTGACGCTGCACAACGACGACAAGGCTGCTGAGGTGCTCGGGCTCCCCGCCGCTGCGCATTGCCGCTTCGCGGTGGCGCTCGGCTATCCGGCCGACACGATCGCACCGTCGCGATACGGGGGGCGCAAGCCCCTCGACGAGCTCGTCCACCACAACCGGTACGGAGATTGATCGGCATCTTCGACTCGGGCATAGGGGGGCTGTCCGTGTACCGGGAAGTCCGCGCGCTGCTGCCCGACGCCGACATCGTGTACATCGCCGATCAGGGGTTCGGCATGTACGGGGAGCGATCCCTCGACGAGGTGCGACAGCGTTCGGTGGAGATCGTGGAGCAACTCTTGGACGCCGGAGCAGGCGTCGTGGTGGTGGCGTGCAACTCGGCGTCTGCGGCGGCGCTGCACTACCTGCGTGATCGATTCCCCGATACCCCGTTCGTCGGGATGGAGCCGGCGGTGAAGCCGGCCACCGGGGTCAGCGAGAACGGCACCATCGGCGTGTTGGCGACGTCGGCCACGTTCCAGGGTGAGTTGTTCGCCTCCGTGGTCGATCGCTTCGCCGCCGACCACGAGGTCGTGGCGGTGGCCTGCGCCGGATTGGCCGCCGCGGTCGAAGCCGACGAAGGCGTGGACGAGCTGGCCGACCGCTATGTCGGCGAGGCCATCGGCGGTGGCGCGGACGTGCTCGTCCTCGGGTGCACGCACTACTCGCTGATTGCCGACCGGATCGCAGCTGCAGCCGGAGGCGTGCCCATCGTCGATCCGGCGCCGGCGGTGGCGGCGCAGGTGGCGCGGGTCGCCGACGGGAACGGGTCGGGTACGGTGCGATTCATCACCACCGGCGACGAGACGCGATTCGCCACCCAGCTGGCCCGGCTCGGCCTATGACAGAGATCACCGTTGTGGAAGGCGACATCACCGCCCAGGACGTGGACGTGATCGTCAACGCCGCCAACGCCCAGCTGGTGCACGGCGGGGGAGTGGCGGCGGCCATCTCCCGCGCCGGAGGACCCGTCGTCGACGAGGAGTCACGCGCCTGGGTGGCGGAGCATGGCCCGGTGGGCCCGGGCGAGGCAGCGGTGACCGCGGCGGGGGCGATGCCGGCGTCCGACGTGGTCCACGTGGTGGGCCCGATCTACACGCCGGGCGGGGACAACGAGGAGCTGCTCCGCCAGGCGGTGACCGCCGCCCTGGACACCGCGGCTTCGCTTGGGGCCTCGTCGGTGGCGCTGCCCGCCATATCCGCCGGCATCTACGGGTACCCGGTCGACGAGGCGACCGCGATCATCGCCGGCACCGCCGCCGCCTGGGCCGCCGCCAACCCCGGCGTCCTCACCGACATCCGTCTCGTCGCCTTCGGATCCGAGACCGCCGACGGGTTCCGGGTGGCTCTGGCAGGTGGTACGAACCCAGGGCTGTAGCCGACGCTGTGCGTCGTTACCGGCCCACGGTTGGGAGCGCAGCGTCGAGGATGGTT
>CAYQZO010000070.1:0-4446 GCA_964421925.1 uncultured Acidimicrobiaceae bacterium | reverse complement strand
GTGTGGACGACCTCGTCGGGCCGCTCGGTGACATCCTTCCAGGTGAACCGGAGTACCCGCCAGCCCACGAGGTGAGCGGCTCGATCCCGTCGTCGGTCGACATCGAAGGCGTCGATCCGACCGTGCCAACCCCTGGAGTCCCACTCGATTCCGAGCTTCGCTTCCGGGTAGGCGGCGTCGAGGCGTCGAGTGGACTCCCACGGCGCCGGGTACTCCAGCACGGGATCGGGCAGGCCGCCGTCGCGCAAGACGGTGAGGCCGAGACGCTCCAGCGTGGTCGCGTTGGCTTCGGGACCGGCTCCCCGTTCTGCAACGATCATGCGAAGCGCCGCCGAGCCCGGCCTTCCCTTGCGGGCGACCTGGTCGACGACATCGGCCAGATCCTGGATGCGGAGTCGTTGTGCTGCGATCAGGTCGTCGACGATCGACCGCAGATGCTTCTTGCTGACGATCACGGCCAGATCACAGACCGTTCTGGTGAGGGTAGTGACGGGCAGGGCTTCCATCAGTTCGATGTGATCGCTCGAGAGATCGTGATTGCGGTGGACTTCCACTCCGGGAAAGCTGTGTGTGGTACGCGTGTGGACGCTGACCACGGCCCGGCCTCTCCTGATGCGAGGGATCAGATGCAACTCGGCAGCCGTCTCATGCGAGACGACGGCCGCGGGCAGCGCAGCGACCGCGGCGCGCACCAGCGCCCTGCTGTCGGTCATCTCGATGAGCCGATAGACCGATTTCATGAGCCGGATCCAGACCCCTTGGTCGACCCTGTACTGGATGGCTCGCGGGGACAGTCCACACTCGATCGCCTGCGCATACGTTATGACGCCACCCTGCTCCGCGGCCAGCTTGAGAGCTACGGTGTCGGGTGTCATGACAGCCATCATGAAGCACGGGCAACTCGAGATCTAGAGGGTCGTACCGTGGGCCGGTACCGACGCCCTGTGTTGCTACCAACCCTGGGTTGCCAGTGCCGCCCCTAACATCGGAGGGATGAAACCGACCGTGGCCATCCTCGGGGCCGGGGCGATCGGGGAGATCCTGGCGACCGGGCTGCTCGGCGCCGGGTGGGAGCCCGAAGCGATCATCCTGGCCGCCCGCCGCCCCGAGCGCGCCAAGGAAGTAGAGCTGCGCACCGGGGTGACGACGGTCCTCGATCCGGCCGAGGCCGTCGCCGGTCGCCAGGTCGTGGTGATCGCCGTCAAGCCACGCGACGTCCCGACGCTCCTGTCTCAGATCGGTGATGCGGTCACACCCGACCAGACGGTGGTCAGCCTCGCCGCCGGCGTCCCCACCGCCGTGTTCGCCGCCGCCCTCGAAGGTGTTCCCATCGTGCGGGCCATGCCCAATACCCCCGCCGCCGTCGACGAGGCCATGACCGCCTACAGCGCCGGTCCCCACGCCGATGAGGACTCGCTCAAGGCGGCCGCCGCGATCCTGGGCGCGGTCGGCGACACCATCGAGCTCTCGGAGGACCTGCTCGATGCGGTCACCGCGGTCTCCGGAACCGGCCCCGCTTACGTGTTCCTGCTCGCCGAGGCCATGACCGAAGCCGCGATCAGGGAAGGCCTTCCACATCACGCCGCCGAGCGGCTGGTGGACCAGACGCTGCGCGGGGCGGGGATCATCCTCCACGGTTCCGAGAAGAGCGCCTTCCGTTTGCGTGGCGAGGTCACCTCCCAGGGCGGCACCACCGCTGCCGCCATGCACGTCCTCGACGAAGGCGGGTTCCGTGCCTTGATGGAGGACGCCATCCGGGCCGCCGCCCAGCGCTCCCGCGATCTCGGAGCCGCGGCCCAGGGAGACCTCGCCTCTTGAACCTCCTGGGCAAGGGCCTGCTCGCCGTCACCGAATGGTCTCCGGTGCGCAAGCTGTTCACCCAGACCGAGGCAGGCAAGACCGTGTCGCACCGGTTCGTCGCCGGGGAGACGCTCGACGAGGGTGCCGCCGTCGCCAAGCAGCTCAACGCCGACGGCTTCTCGGTGTCCCTCGACCACCTCGGCGAGCACGTCGACAGCCAGGCCGCCTGCTTTGACGCCCGCGACGCCTATCTGGCCTGCCTGGACCGGATCGGCAGCGATGCCCTCGATGCCAACATCGCGGTGAAGCCGTCTCACCTCGGGATCGCCTTCGACGCCGCCCTCGCCACCGATTCCCTCGCCCGCCTCGCCGCCCGGGCCAAGGAGGTCGGCACCACGGTGACGGTCGACATGGAAGAGTCCGATCTCACCGAAGCCACCATCACCTTCTACGAGGAGATCCAGGCCGAGGCCGGCAACCTCGGGATCGCCGTCCAGTCCTACCTCTACCGCACCGACGCCGACCTCGACCGCATCATCCCGCTCGGCGGCCACATCAGGCTGTGCAAGGGCGCCTACGCAGAGCCCGAGTCGGTTGCCCACCAATCCAGCGCCAGGGTGGACGCTTCCTTCGACGAGCTCACCAGGCGGCTCATGGCCGAGCCCGGCGTGAAACCCGCCATCGCAAGCCACGACACCGCTCGCCTCGACCTTGCCCGCCAGCTCGCCGCGACTCGCGACGAGCCATGGGAGATCCAGATGCTCTACGGCGTGCGGCGGGACCTCCAGGCGGAGCTGGTCGCCGAGGGCTACCCGGTGCGCATCTACCTCCCCTACGGGTCCGCCTGGTATCCCTACCTGACCCGCCGCATGGCGGAGCGCCCGGCCAACCTCGGATTCTTCCTGCGGGCGGCGGCCGGCAGGTAGCCAGGATTCACCCTCTCCTACGCTCCTAGACTCGGTTCCCTGCGAGAGAAAGGCCCGCCAATGCTGCGGAAATGGTGGGAGTACATCAAGGCCTGGTTCCGGGGGACCTCGAACCGGATCATGGACCCCGAGGTCGAGATCCAGATGGCCATCGACGAGGCCAAGAAGAAGAACCAGGACCTGCGCAACCAGGCGGCCAACATCGTCGCCCACCGCACCCAGCTCGAAGCCAGGATCGAGAAGGAGGCCGACGTCGTCGGCGAGACGCGGGAGATGGCCAAGCAGGCCCTGATGAAGGCCGAGGAGGCCCGGGCCGCCGGCGACACCGCCGGTGTGGACAAGTGGACCGCAAGTGCGCAGTCGCTTGCGCTCAAACTGCAAGCCGCCGAGAACAACCTGTCCTCGTTGACCTCTCAGTACGAGGTTGCGATCGAGCAGGCCGAGGACGCCAAACGGGCGGTGCAGACCAACGCCACCCGGCTTCAGGAGCTGTCCGCCAAGCAGATGGAGCTGCTCGGCGCCCTGGAGCAGGCCAAGATGCAAGAGGCGGTCAACGAGGCCGTTGCCACCATGGAGTCCACGCTCGACACCGAGATGCCCTCGCTTGCCTCGGTGGAGGAGAAGATCGAGAAGCGCAAGGCTCAGGCCATGGCCAAGGCCGAGATCCACGAGGTCACGCCGCAGGGCGCCGAGGCCGAGCTGCGGGAGGCGATCAACCGCAGCGCAGCCGATGCCAAGCTCGAGGAGCTCAAGGTCGAACTCGGGATCAGCACAGGTGGATCGGACGCGGACACCGGCGAGGCGTCGGGGCTCGAGGCCTGATCCCATGCCAACCGACCTGGAGATCGCCCGCGCAGCCAAGCTGCGCCCGATCGGCGACGTCGCCGCCGACATGGGCGTGCCTTCGGAGTTCGTCCAGCAGTACGGGGACGATCTCGCCAAGATCTCCCTCGACGCCATCGAGGCCATGGGTGCGCCCCGGGCCAAGTACATCCTCGTAACCGCCACCAACCCGACCCCGCTCGGGGAGGGAAAGACCACCAACGCGGTCGGGCTCGCCCAGGGGTTCAAGTACATCGATCGCCAAGCGGTGGTCTCGCTCCGCCAACCTTCGCTCGGCCCCACGTTCGGGATCAAGGGCGGCGCCGCCGGGGGCGGGTACTCGCAGGTGGTTCCGATGGAGCAGATGAACCTCCATCTCACCGGCGACTTCCACGCCGTGACCGCCGCCAACAACCTGATGGCAGCGCTGGTCGACAACCACATCTATCAGGGCAACCAGCTCTCCCTCAACCCGGACGACGTCACCTGGAAGCGGGTTCTCGACGTCAACGACCGCACCCTGCGCGACGTGGTCACCGGCCTCGGGGGAAAGATCAACGGGGTTCCCCGCGAAACCGGCTTCGACATCACCGCCGCCTCCGAGATCATGGCGATGCTCGGCCTGGCCAAGAACATCCACGACCTGCGCGCCATGCTGGGGCGCACCCTCATCGGATACAACCGGCACCGCGAGCCGGTCACCGCCGAGCAGGTGCAGGCGGCAGGATCCGCCGCGGTGCTGCTCAAGGACGCCCTCCTCCCCAACCTGTTGCAGACGCTCGAGGGAACGCCGGCCATCGTCCACACCGGCCCTTTCGCCAACATCGCCCACGGGAACTCGTCCATCGTCGGGGACTACGTGGGGATCCGGGGCGGTGACTACCTGATCACCGAGGCC
>CAYQZO010000069.1:0-7930 GCA_964421925.1 uncultured Acidimicrobiaceae bacterium | reverse complement strand
GGAGGGGAGCACCTACTTCATCCGCACCTTCGGGTGTCAGATGAACGAGCACGACTCCGAGCGCATCGCCGGGGTCCTCGACACCGATGGGATGGTCCGGGTGGATCGCGCCGAGGAAGCCGACCTGGTGGTGCTCAACACCTGCACCATCCGGGACAACGCCGACCAGCGCCTTTACGGCTACCTGGGCGGGCTCAAGTCGGCGAAGGGATCGCGTCCCGGCATGCGCATTGCGGTCGGGGGATGTGCCGCCCAGAAGGATCGGGATCTGGTGCGCGAGCGCGCCGACTGGGTGGACGTCGTCTTCGGCACCCACAACACCCATCGTCTGCTGGACCTGCTCGACCACGCCGACGAGTGGGGGCCGGTCACCGAGGTGTGGGAGCAGACGACCAACAAGGACGACATCCCCTCCCACCTCCCGGTGCACCGGGAGACCGAGCACTCCGCCTGGGTGACCATCACCATCGGGTGCAACAACAGCTGCACGTTCTGCATCGTGCCCATCGTGCGCGGACCGGAGATCTCGCGGCGTCCCGGCGACATCATCGGCGAGGTGGAGCGGTTGGCCGCCCAGGGTGTCGTCGAGGTCACGCTGTTGGGACAGAACGTCAATTCCTACGGCCGTGACCTCAACCTCAACGGGCGCAAGCCGCTCTTTGCTGATCTGCTGCGCCAGGTGGGGGCCGTCCCCGGGATCCGGCGGGTCCGCTATACCAGCCCGCACCCGAAGGACATCAAGGAGGACGTGATCCACGCCATGGCGGACACGCCGGCGGTGGCCGCGCAGCTCCACCTGCCGCTCCAATCCGGAAGCGACCGCATCCTCGCCGCCATGCACCGCGGCTACAACGCCAAGCGATTCCTCGCCAAGCTGGAGATGGCACGCCGGATCATCCCCCGGCTCTCGGTGTCGACCGACGTCATCGTCGGCTTCCCCGGAGAGAGCGAGGACGACTTCGACCAGACGATGGCGGTCATGACCGAGGCCAGGTTCGACAGCGCCTTCATGTTCCAGTTTTCGCCCCGTCCCGGCACACCGGCCGCCGAGATGGACGACCAGGTGACCGCCGCGACCGTCCAGCGGCGATTCGACCGGCTGGTTGCACTGCAGAACCGGATCACCTTCGACCACAACCAGGCTGCGGTGGGCGCCACCGCCGAAGTCCTCGTCGAGGGCCCGTCCAAGCGAGACCCCGCGGTGGCGACCACCCGGACCGAGGGCAACCGGATCGTTCACGTCGCCGGCGAGCTCTCTCCGGGCACCTTCCACCGGGTGCGCATCACCCGGGCCGCACCGCACTACCTGGAAGGGGTGCCGGCCTGACGCTCGCCGCCGTTGTCGGGCCCACCGCCGCCGGCAAGTCCGAGCTTGCCGAAGCCCTCGCCGAGCGTGTCGGCGCCCAGATCGTCTCCGTGGACTCCATGCAGGTCTACCGCGAGATGGACATCGGCACCGCCAAGCCGCCTCGTGCCGCTCGTGACCGTTTCGGCTACCACCTGATCGACCTGGTCGACCCGGCCGAGGAGCTGACGGTCGCCGAGTATCAGGAGACCGGCCTCGGTGTGCTCGACGCTGCGGGCGGCCAGCCGGTCATTCTCGCCGGCGGGTCGGGTTTGCACCTGCGTTCGCTCGTCGACCCGCTCGATTTCCCACCGACCGACGACGAGCTGCGCGCCGAGCTCGAGGCCTTCCCCCACCGCGATCTCGTGGCCGAGCTGATCGAGGCCGATGCTGCGGCCGGGGAGAACGTCGACCTATCCAACCCGCGCCGGGTCTTGCGCGCCGTGGAGGTGTTGCGCCTCACCGGCGACACCCCGAGCGCCCGGGCCGCTCGACCGGGAGCCGTGGCCGTTCGTCGATACACCGCGGCCCGCCCATTCGTCGGCATCGGCGTCGACCCGGGCGATGCCCTGGCCGCCCGGGTGGAGGCGCGCTTCGATGCCATGATCGAGCGCGGGCTGGTCGGCGAGGTGGCGGGTCTTGCGCCGCGGCTCGGCCGCACCGCGAGCCAGGCGGTGGGCTACAAGCAGCTCCTCCCGGTGGTGGCGGGCGAGGCAACGCTCGCTGTAGGCCGCGCCGACGCCATCGCGGCGACGCTCGGGCTCGCCAAGCGGCAGCGCACCTTCTTCCGCCGGGATCCGAGGATCCACTGGATTCCGTGGCACCATGACCTCGAGCAGCGGCTGACCGCCGCCTGGACGTATCTCGAGGAAGCATGGATTTCGTAAAGGTCCAGGGCCTGAGCAACGACTTCGTCGTCGTCGGCGACACCCCCGACTCGGCTCAAGTCGTCGCCTGGTGTGATCGGCATCGGGGTATCGGCGCCGATGGTGTGCTCCAGCTCACCGCGATCGATCGAGGGCGCATCGCCATGCGCTACTGGAATGCCGACGGGGGAGAGGTGGAGATGTGTGGCAACGGTCTGCGCTGCCTCGCCGTGCTCGCTGTGGAAGACGACCTGGTCGACGGAACCGAGTTCGTCGTGCAGAGCCCGGTGGGGGACCATCCGGTCTCGGTGTTTGGCGACGGCACGGTGAAAGCGTTCGTCGGAGTCCCCCACGCCTTCCGGACCGGGGAGATGACCGTGGCCGGGTACACGGTGCGCCCGGTCGGCATCGGCAACCCCCATGCCGTGCTCTACGTCGATGACGTCGATGCGGTGGAGGTGGGCACCATCGGACCCATCATCGCCAAGGACCCGATCTTCCCCGATGGGGCCAATGTCGAGTTCGTCGAGCCCGCCGGCGAGGATCGGATCAAGGTGCGGGTATGGGAACGCGGTGTGGGGGAGACGACCGGTTCGGGAACGGGAGCGAGCGCCGCCGCCTTCTCGATGCGCGCCACGCACGATCTCGGCGATGCCATCACCATCGACCTTCCCGGCGGTGAGCTGCTCGTGGAGTTCGACGAGGCGGGGGCGTGGATGACGGGCCCGGCCGAGGTGGTGTATCGGGGCACGATCGAGCGTTGAGCTGGCGGCTAGCGCACCCTCCGCAGCAGGGCGATCACGATCCCCAGGATCTCGACACCCTCGGTGAATACCATGGGGGCATAAGCCGGGTTCTCCGATTCGAGGATGACCCGCCCGTCCTTGCGGCGAAGCCGCTTCACCGTGGCCTCCTCCTCGGCGACAAGCGCGGCGACGATCTCGCCATCGCTGGCGTTCTGCTGTCTCCGCACCACCACGTAGTCGTCTTCGAAGATGCCGGCGTCGACCATGGAGTCGCCCCGCACCCGCAGCATGAACACGGGATCCGAACCGACGAGCTCGGTGGGAAGCGGGTAGATCTCCTCGATGTCCTCTTCGGCGAGGATGGGCGACCCGGCGGCGATGTTTCCCACGAGCGGCACGTCACGGACGGGCGCCCGATGCAGGCTCGCTTCGGGTGTGCCGTCGTCGATGACTTCGATGGCACGGGGCTTGGATGGGTCGCGGCGCAGATAGCCGGCCCGCTCCAACGCCGACAGGTGGCTGTGCACCGTGGACGGTGAGGAGAGGCCAACGGCGTCACCGATCTCCCGCACCGACGGCGGGTAGCCGCGTTGGTTGACCGTCTCGGTGATCAGGTCGAGGATCTGCCGTTGCCGGTCGGTGAGGTCTTGTCGCTGAGCCATTCGTCACCTCTGCACTTGCTGAGAGCAGGATAGTGGGAAATCGCGTTCTGACCAAACATATGTTCGATGGGTTGCAGGTGTGCCCGGACCGAGCGACCATCCGGGCCATGATTCGGTGGGCATCGGCCGCAGACGTCGACAGCATTGCCTCTGTCCAGGTGGCATCGTGGGCCGCCGGCCATCGGGATCTGCTTCCGGGGCGGGTCATCGACGGTGTCACCGTGGCGGATCGGGCCGCGCAGTGGGGCCGATTCTTTGCCGAACCCCCGGCCCGCAGCGGCATGTTCATCGCCGAGCACGACGGGGAGATCGTCGGCATTGCCCAGGTCGGACCCACCCGGGATGAGGACCTGGATCCGGTGAACACCGCCGAAATCGTTGCCGTGTACGTCCTGCCGGACCACTGGCGTCATGGCCACGGTCGCGCCCTGATGGCCTGGGCGCTCGAGTGGCTCGCTGAGGCCGGGTTCATCGTGGCCACGCTGTGGGTGCTCGCCGGCAACGATCGCGGCCGCCGCTTCTTCGAGGTGAGTCGGTGTGAGCTCGACGACGCCGAGCGCACCGAATTCCACGCCGGCGCCGAGATTCGGGAGCTGCGGTACTGGATCGAGCTCTGACCGAACACGCGTTCGACTTGACAGACGAACACGTGTTCGATATGGTATCCACAGCACGAACATACGTTCGGAGGTAGGGATGCAGGCCGCTCCTGCAACGGTTTCCGGCTTTGTGTCACACCCCGGCGGTACGTTCGACGGGTGGGCTCAGCCCACCACGGACGGCGGACCATCGAGGAGGCAGCACGAGATGAGGCAACAAAGCGCCAGTGCCCGAGCTCTGGTCATCATCTCCACGTTTGTTGCCACGCTCGTGCTCCTCCTCGCCACCGCCGTGCATGCCTTTGCGGGCGGCACCCCTTCGGCCACCATCACCTACCGGGTGCAGGGCGGAGACACGCTGTGGTCGATCGCGGCGGATGTGGCGGGGCCGACCGCGGATCTGCGCGGTGTGGTGGCCGACATCCGCCGGCTCAACGATCTCCCAGACGCGGTGATCCACGTCGGCGACGTGCTGGCCGTTCCCGCCGATCGGTGACCCCGCCCGAGGGCACGTCACAACGGCGTCGCAGTACGCTCAGCGGCACCGTGCGTTGCCCGTACTGCTCGAACGACGACTCACGCGTCGTGGACTCCCGGCCGGCCGAAGAGGGTCGGGCGATCCGCCGTCGCCGCCAGTGCACTTCCTGCGGGGAGCGGTTCACCACCTTCGAGCGGTCGGCTGTGGCCGTCAGCGTGGTCAAACGCGACCAGAGCCGCCAGCCCTACGACGCCGACAAGGTCAGGCGCGGCCTCGAGGCGGCCCTGGCCGACCGGCCCGGTGCCGACGCGGCCATCGAGGACATCGCCGTCGAGGTCGACCGGTGGGCGCGATCGAGTTCGGGTTCGGTGTCCAGCGAGGACATCGGGCGCCAGATCCTCGAGGCGCTCCGCCGACGTGACGAGGTGGCCTATCTCCGCTTCGCCTCGGTGTACAAGGGATTCGAGGGGGCACGCGACTTCGAGCGTGAGGTCGCCGCGCTCGACAAGGACACCTAGGCGGGTACCGCGGCGATTGCCCGCTCCAGCTCGGCGGCGAGTTCGACGAGTTCGGCATCGACCTCGACCCGCACCGAAGCCAGTGCCGAGTGCAGCTCGTCGTGGACGAGCGCCAGCACCAGCGCCAGCTCGTCGTTGAGCTCGGCAGCTCGCGTTGTGTCGCCGCTGCGCAATGCATCGAGGTACTCGAGCTGCCACGGCGCGTAGCGTTCGTAGGCCGACGCGGCGGCCGTTTGGACCGCGGCGAAGGCGGGGTCCTGATCCAGCTCGCTGAGCGTGTGCCCGGTCTCGGCGAGGTCGGCGGCGAGCGCGATGCTGAGGTCGAGGACCTCTGATTCGTCGGCGGCGGTGGTGGGGAGCGCCTCCATGGCGAACATGGACTCGACGGCGGTTCGGAAGTCAAAGGCGGCGCCGATGCGATCGGCGAGAGCGCCGGCCTCGTCGGCAAGGATCACTGCGGTGTCCCGGACCGGCTCGAGGGCATCGAGCGCGTCCCGCGGGACGAACGGAAGCGTGCGGGGGAGCGCCGCGGAGGCGTCAGCGGCGACCCCGCCGGCGGCCGAGGTCAGCGCGGCCAGCGTGGCCGGGACCGCGCCGATGTCCTCATCGGTGGCAGCAGGGTCGGTGACCACGTCGAGCGCCCGCTGGGCGTCGGGCAGCGCCGACCTGAGCGTGGCAAGCGATGATCGATAGCCGTTGGCCAGCGAGGCTGCTTCGTCATCAACGGCCTGCGGCAGCAAATAGACCGCGGTCGCCGTGGCGGCGACGGCCAGGGCGACCACGACAGAAGGCACCAGCCAGCGCAGACGGCCCGAAGCCTCCCTGCGCCGCCGCCTTGCGGTGACGCCGCCGGCCCCCGGGTCACCGACCAGGCCGCCGGTCACCACTGCGACGCCGGTGCCCAAGGTATCACTCCGGTCGGGTCGTGCGGGTGCCTCGAGGCTGGCGAGTGCGACGTAGGTGTCGGTTTCGTCAGGGTCGGGCTCGATGACGCCGACGAGCTCCAGGAACCATTGCCCGTCGTTGCCGGGAAGCTCCTTGGTCATGGGGGCCAAGATACCGGTCCGAGTCCGTGTCATGCCGAACCGATAGCATCGGGCGCGTGGACGTCCCGATCCTGCACCTCGACCCGGAGCTTCCGATCCCGGAGCGTGCCCACCCTGGCGACGCCGGCATGGACCTCCTGGCGCGGGTCCCCGCCAAGCTGACCCCAACGTCGCGGGCGACGATCCCGACCGGAATCGCCGTCGCCATCCCCGAGGGGTTTGCCGGCCTGGTCGTTCCTCGTTCCGGCATCGCCGCCCGCCACGGCATCTCGGTGGTCAACGGGCCCGGACTCATTGACTCCGGATATCGCGGGGAGATCCAGGTGGTGCTGGTCAATCTCGGTGACGAGCCGTTCATGGTCGAGCGCGGCGACCGGATCGCCCAGCTGGTCATCGTGCCGGTCGCCGAGCACACGTTCACCCCGGTCGATGAGCTTCCGGAAAGCGCCCGTGGAGCGAGCGGGTTCGGCTCCACGGGAAGGTGAGCATGCCTCGTTGGTTCGAGGAGCTGCGTGGTACCCTCCGCCGGGCGCGGACGTAGCTCAGCTGGTAGAGCGCAACCTTGCCAAGGTTGAGGTCGCCGGTTCGATCCCGGTCGTCCGCTCGGCTGGACTCAAACGACGGGCGGTCTGACGACCGCCCGCTTGTCTCGGCGGCGTGGCCGAGTGGTTAGGCAAGGGTCTGCAAAACCCTCTACCCGGGTTCGATTCCCGGCGTCGCCTCCGAGGGCGCCCAGGCACCCGATGGTAAATACAGGGCGGTCATCCGCCGAAGTTGTAGGGCATGGAAACCTTGCAGCCAGACGCCGGCGAGGAGCAGGCCTGGACGCCCCCGCGTCGCGGTGAGCCGGCACGGGCTCGCTCCGCAGCCGCAGGCCTGGGTCGCTGGGGCCCTGCTGGGGCTGTTCGCGTTCGGTGCCCCGGTTGCCCTGCTCATCTGGACCGCGATGCCCCGCGTCACCAGCCCGACCCAGATCGCCGAGTCGGCCGCCGATTTGGGGATCACCGCCGTCGTCCGCGATGCCTTCATCGACGAGTTGGGGATTCGGCTCGCCGAACGTCGCAACACGCCCGGTGCCGGGGAGGAGATGGAGCGGATCTTCGAGCATGCCCTCACCCAGGAGTGGTTCGACGAGCAGGTGGCCGCGATCGCGGCCGAATTGGATCGCTGGTTCTCCGGCGACCAGGTCGCACCTCCCGATCTGGTGGTCGATCTGACCGACGTGAAGGTGCGCCTCGCTGCCGACCCGCTGGCGCTCGTCATGGTGGGGGAGATGCTGGAGTGCACGGATTGTGACGATGAGGCGACGGTCGGAACCGTGCTGCAGCAGGTTCCCGACGAGCTTCGATTGAGCGAGGAGTCGGATACCGCGTCGGAGGGGATGCTCCAGGCCCGGGACACCCTCGCCACCGGGCGTCGCATCCGCGATCTGATCCCGGTGGTGCTGATCGCGGCCGCCTTCGTGATCGTGGTGCTCGCGGCACGAGGAACCAGGATCCGGTGGCTCGGCTACGTGGCTCTTGCGGCCGCCCTTCCGCTCGCCGCGCTCGCGACCGTGGCCCCGGACATCGTCGCCCAGCGGGCGGCCGACTCCCTGCCGGCGGAATTCCCCATTCGGGCGGTTCACGTCGGGGACCTTTCGGCGTGGATGGTGCAGCCGGCATGGTCGC
>CAYQZO010000068.1:0-8140 GCA_964421925.1 uncultured Acidimicrobiaceae bacterium | reverse complement strand
TTGCGCTTCGCTCAACAGATCGATTGAAGCTCGCTGACCGCCGACGGTCGAGAGGTTCAGTCCGCGCTCGATCACGAAGCGGCCACCTCATGGCCGACGCGATCGAACGGGCGGAATGCTGACAACGTCAACAGCTGAGCGAACGCCATGGCGGCCGCGCCACCCAGGTAGTAGCGACCGGCAATGGGGGCGTAGAGGATCGTCACAGCGTAGAGAGCGACCATGACCCACGTGACCCACCACGCCCATGCTTCCGCACGCCGATACGCCGTGATCAATACCGTGAGGGCGTAGATGTTCATGGCGGCGAAGGCGAGGATGGCCAGCGTCTGGTCATCGGTCTCGACGAAGTCCAAGAACGGTCCCGATAGGTGGTTCAGGAGGCTGATCCCTGCGATCGTCACGAGGACCCACCAGCCGATCCTGTAGCTCGCTGACTGGGTGGAAGAGTCCGAATCCATCGTGTTTGCCTTTCTCCTTGGTGTCGGTTTGATCATGGGTTGCCGTCAACTCGCCGGTCGGGAACGGAGAAGACGCGGCGGCGTGTTCATCGCAAGGCCTTCCAGCCATAGAGGACCAGCGCAACCCGGGCCGGACCCAGCAGCATCCAGATGGGCAGGAGGAATCCGTACCAGAAGAACATCGACACCGGGAGGAGCACGATGGCGAGCCACCCGCCTTCCTTGCGCCGGTGGCGCAGCCACCATCCGGCGAGCACCTCGACCCAAGCCAACAGACCCATGGGGATGAGGAGCCACACCACACCCCTCCAGCCGAACTGATTGCTGATCGGTCCGCCCATCCCTGTCCCAATGACGGGCAGCACCGGCAAACGGCCCAACGATCGGAGGTAGAGGTCGAACGGGAAGAACGCCAGACCCCAGGCGAGCCCGTTCACGAGGAACAGCCACGATGCGATCCGGATGGACCCTTGCCCATCAACCGCGCCATCGGTGGGCGAGGTCGAGGAAAGCGAGTCCGACCTGGTGCGGGCGGTGAGACCCTCTCGTCTCCCGCTATCCGCTGTCATCCAATCACCGAGTCTCTGATCGTCTCTGACTATTGTTATAGTCAAATAGATCTATTGTCAAACGCGACAATGGAAGTACTCCAGCATCTCAGCGTCGACCGTCGCTCCTCGCTGCCCATCGAAACCCAGCTGGCCCGGCAGATCGAACGTCTCATCGCCTCCGAGGCGCTGCCTGTCGGGAATCGATTGCCACCGATCCGGACCCTGGCTCGACAACTCGGCATCAACTTGCACACCGTCAGAGCCGCCTATCGGCGACTGCAAGCCCAAGGCCTGGTACGGATGGAACAGGGGCGCGGCACCACCGTCGTGCAGTCATCCCTCGCGGGGTTTGCCGCAGCCAGATCCACCACCCGCTCCTTCACCGTCGGGGTCGTCATCCCGGCATTGGCGCCCTTCTATGAGCCGGTGCTCGCCGGGATGTACCAGGCGGGTGCAAACGACCCCTCCCGGATCGTCATCGGAGTCGCCAACGAACGCCTCGACTCCGCAGAAGCCCACGTCAAGCACTTCGCCGGTGAAGCCGACGGGATCATCGTCGTCTCCCAAACCATCCGCGAACCGGTCGGACCGGCGGGGCCGGGGTTCCCCATCGTGTTCGCCGACTGGCCCGGCTCCCCCACCCCATCGGTTTCCTTCTCGCCCGCACCGATCGGGGATCTTGTCTCCCACCTGGTCGAGGCACACGGCCGCACCGACATCGCCATGATCACCCCCCCAGCTACCCATCCCACCATCAGCCCGCTCTACGCCACCTACCGCGAAGCCCTCACCGGCCGTGGATTGCCCTTCCGCGACCCGGTCGAGGTTCCCAACTGGACCATCGACGCCGGCAGCGTCGCGATGAACCGGCTCCTCGAGTCGGATCACCCACCCGACGCAGTCATCGGTGCGGCCGATCGCACCACTCTGGGAGCGGTGCGCGCAGCAAAGGACCACGCGCTGGCCATCGGAAGCGACATCGCGATCGCCGCCTACAACGAGACCGACCTCTTCAGCCTGATGGAGCCCTCCCTCACGGCGGTGCGCCTGCCCGCCACGCAGCTCGGTGCCACGGCCATGCAGCTCTTGCTCGGTCTCATCGTCGACGCGACCGTCGACCCAGTGACAGAGCTAACGGGAACTCTCGTTGTTCGCGAGAGCTGCGGGACCCACCCGTAGACCACCAGATTGCGGGCGTAACACAGCACCCGAACCGGTGCGGTGAGCGCGCCTCGATTCGACATCACCTATGGTCCTGGGAGGGGGAGGCGATGTCCGGGGACGAAGACCAACCGGTTTCCAGCGAAGAGCTGATCAGACGCGCCCGGGAGTCGGTCGCACCGGGCACGGACGTGCCCGGCGACGGGCCCGATGAAGCGGAGGGCCACACCGAGTTGCCGACCGCCGACTCGGGCGTGGAGATCGAAGGCGACGAACCGGCGACTGCATACCCCTCGGACATGGCGACCGCCGGCCTGGAACCAGAGCCGACCGCCACTTCGCCCGCAGACCCGGCGGCACCTCCGGAGCCGGAGGCGCCCGAGGAACCCGAATCGACGTGGGCAAGGATGTGGCGGTGGGCTCGCTGGGTCGTCCCGGCCGTGGCGGTCGGGTGGTTTGCCTTCAGCGTCCTCACCGCGGGGGAGCCGGTCGACACCCTCGACATCGGCGAGTGCTTCATGGAAGAAGCCGGCGAGGAGATAACAGGGGTCGACACCGTCGACTGCGCGGAGAGCCACGACCTCGAGCTGTTCGCCAAGATCGAGATCACCGGGTTCGGCGAGGAATACCCGGGGAACGATGCCCTCGTGGAGTGGCTGGGCCCGGCTTGCTCACGAGAGTTCGAGGACTACGTCGGCTTCGACTTCTTCGCCTCGGACTACTGGGTGTACACGATCACTCCCGCCGAGGAGGTGTGGGAGGACGGCGACTACCTGGGGTTGTGTGCGCTCTACCTCGGCGACTTCGCGGGCAACATCCTCAGCTCGACCGGGTCAGCCCGCAACGCCGGCCACTGAGGGTCAAGCCGCCTTCGGCGTGAAGGGCCGGAGATCGTCGTCGCCCTTGTGGTGGACGCCGTAGCTCGACTCGGGCACCTCCTGCCAGACACCGGCCAGGTCGCCGAGCGGCTCGGACACGACGAACCGGGTGTCCTCGGAGAGCTGGTGGAACACCTCGTGATCCGGGTACTGGGCACGCAGCGTGTCGATGGCCGTGCTGTAGAACAGGGAGCGGGACGCACCCTCCGACGAGTACCGGAACGCCCACACCGAAGAACCGTCGGTGGTGGCGACGGTCATCTGGATGGGATCGTCGACCCCGTGGGCCTTCCCCACCGCTTCGATGCGGCCCACGGCACGGGCGACGGCCTCCGCCGGATCGTCTTCCAGGCCAAAGGTGAGCGCCAGATAGAAGAAGACCTCCGAGTCGGTCGAGCCCTCGATGGAGGGGTACAGGGCCGGGTCGATGCCGAGGACCAGGTCGCCCTTGACCGCGGCGAACTCGCGGATGAGCCCGTTGTGCATCCACAGCCAGTTGCCGTGGCGCAACGGGTGGCAGTTGGTCTCCTGGATCGGGGTGCCCGAGGAGGCCCGGATGTGGGCGAACACCAGCGGCGTGCGGAGATGCTCGGCGAGGTCCTTCAGGTTCCGGTCGTTCCACGCCGGCTTGACGCTGTGGTACACGCCGGGGGTGGGCACGTCGGTGTACCAGCCCATCCCGAACCCGTCACCGTTGGTGGTCTCGGCACCGAGCTGGGCGTGGAGGCTCTGATCGATGAGCGAGTGCTTCGGTTTGAACAGCAGGTCGTCGAGCCGCACCGGTGATCCGGAGTAGGCAAGCCATCTACACATCTGGCACCTCCTCGCCCGGCTCGCCCGTTGCGGCCGGCGTCCGGCTCCACCATCACCCGGAGCCGACCGCAACGCAAGGGCCGGAGGTCCTCCCGCACCAGCCGGGCCGATCGGGGGGTCAGCCGACCTTGTCGAAGACGGCTTCGATCTCGTTCACGTCGAATGCCCGCATCGTGGTGGTGCGCACGCTGCCGAGCGAGGACACCTTGAGCGCGCACGCGGTCGCGGTCTCGTCATCCGGGGCTTCGAAGACCGCCACCACGTCGTAGGCGCCCATCGTGTAGTAATTGCCCTTGACGCTGCCGCCCAGCTGTTCCACGAGCTCGGTGAAGGCCTGGGCGCGCTTGGTGGAGTCCTTGTAGTCCCGTATTCCAGCCTCGGTGAAGTTGGCCAGCATGATGTAGGTCGCCATTCCTCACCTCCTTTCCACGCCAGGCGACTGTCCACCAAACATACTCCTCGATTCAGGGGCCGGTCGGAGACGAAGAACGCAAGGGGGCGTTGACCCGGTCCGGTGCCTACCCGGCACCCTCGTCGGCCGGTTCCGGGTCGGTGACGTCCGCCTCGAGCAACGCCACGAGGTCCTTCGACTTGAAGGGCCCGAAGCGGGGTGCCTCCAGCTCGTAGGTCTTTCCGTTCTCTGTGTCGCGGAGCACGACCACCCGGTTGAACACCCGGCCGTGCGTTTCGACCTCGGTCGCTGACCGGTGCAGCGTGGCGAACGGCGCCAGGTCGTCGTATCCCATCTTGTCGCGGATCTCCAGAAGATGGATCTTCTCCGGGGACACCGCAATGCACACCCGCAGGGGCAGGCCTCGGGCCGCGGCGACACCGGCCATCCCGGCGGCGGCGCCGCCCGCTCCGCCCAGCATCGAGCCGATGGCACTGTCGGTCAGTTGGTCGCCGGCGAGGCTCCCTGCGCCCGCACCGGCCCCGGCGGCAGCGGAAAAGCCCCGCGGGTGCAGCTCGGCCACGTCCAGGATCGAGTCGTCGCCGGTCACCGACCGCGCCCTCTCACGCAGTTTCTCTTCAAAGGACAAATCGGACCCTCCTGTCGTCTCCCGTTAGTTCGGTGCCGTCACCGAGAACGGACGACCCTAGAGCTGGTTGCGGGCCGCGGCGCCGGTTTCCGTCCCGTCCACGAGCCGTGAGCTATTGCTTGCCCGGGAGCCGACGCAGGATCGGGACGAAGCGCCACGACTCCTTGGCGTTGCTGACGGGCAGGTCGGCGTCGAGGGCGCCGAGCTCGGCGACGATCTCGAAACCGCCCGCCGCAGTGACGAGGGCGCGGAGTTCGTTGGGGACGAAGCGGCGATCACGCGCTACCTCGGTCACCTCGCCCTGGTCGTCACCGTGCTGCCAGCTCATGGTCACGGTCACCTCGGTGATCTGTGTGATCGGGTCGAAGGGATCGTCGTGCCGACCCCACACGGTGTGCACCGAGGTGCCGCCTCGCTCCATGACCCAATCGTTGTCCGCTGAACGGCCGACACCGAACGCGTCCCGGGGGTGGCCCATCTCCATGACATAGATGCCGCCCGGTCGCAGCGCGGCGGCGACGCAGCGGAGGTGGGCGAGGGCGGCGTCGTTGTCCAACAACACCGACTGGGAATCCATCAGGATCGCCGCCAGATCGACCGGCTCGGCGAGTGTGAAGTCGGACATGTCCGCGTCGATGTAGTCGAGCTCGATCGACTCCTCCCGAGCCCGGCGTAATCCGAGCTCGACCATCTCCGGCGTGACGTCCACCGCGACCGACCGCAGGCCGCGTCTTGCCATCTCCCGGGCGTGCCAGGCCGGACCAGCCGCCAGCTCGATGAAGCTCCGGGGCGACTCCTCGGAGTAGCGACGCGCCAACTCGACCAGCACGTCGCACTCGGCGGCGACGTCACGGAAGTCGATGGCGATCTCATAGAGCTCGGCATTGCTGTACACGGCGCCGTGACTCATCACTCACGCTTCGTTTCCGCCAGGCGCTTGATCTCCAGGAGCATCTTGCGGCTCATCACGAAGGTGATCGGTTCGATGGGGAAGCGCCCGAAGGCGAGCCTGGTCGCCCACCCCGGCGAGAAGTCGCTACGGCCGCGGGTGAGGAGCCGGCTCTGCCCGGGTGATCCGGGCCGAATGGCGAACTGCCAGGTCGACATCCCCCAGTTCTCTCCGGCACCGATCTCGGCCGGGGAGCCGAAGAGAACCAGCGTGTGCGGCGGGTCCACCATGTTGACCCGCAGCGGTGGTGCCGAAGGATGCAGATAGATGGCGTCCCCCACCTCGGGATGCTGAAACTCGGGGATGATCTCGGCGGTGTTGGCGATCTTGCACCCGATCATGTTCTCCAGCGGCTGATAGCTGTAGAAGCCGCCGCGACCCTGCCCGATCTGGGCGATCCAGGGCCAGACCGCTCCGGGTGGTGCCGCGACGTCGACACCGAGGGTGTAGGACCACTTCGGGTCCGGAATCAGCTCGTCCCCGGGAAGCGGATCGGTCGCCTCGGTCCCCTGCGTGCCCCAGCGCAGACGCTTCCGTCCGATGAACGGAGTCGCCACGAGATTCCAGGCAACGAGACCGGCCCCCTCGACGGCGGCACGAGCCCCGACACCGGGGGGATGGGTGCTTGTGTCCATGACTCCTCCTCGCCCATCCGGACGCTTGCACCATCATGCGAGCAGACGACGCCGCCGGCGCCTAGGGGACGAGGACCACTTGCTGGATCCGGTCGCTCCATGCGAGAGTCCGCGTTCCGTGGCGCATCCTCCGCTGGCTACGCTCGGCCGGTGGATAGTTCGCATCGAGACATCCAGTACGCAACCACCACAGACGGCCTCAAGATCGCCTACTGGGACATCGGGTCGGGGATTCCGATCATCCTCATCCACAGCTGGAGCATCAGCCATCTCGAACTGGAGTGGGCCGTTCCGTCGATGGCTTCGTTCTACCGTGCGCTGTCGGCGCACTACCGGGTCATCAAGCTCGATCCACGGGGCCACGGCCTTTCCGACCGGGCCGTCTTCGATCGGGGATTGACCGACTCGGGGGCGCAGATCGGACTGACCGCCGAAGAGGCAGGTCTCGACATCGCTGCGGTAACCGCGGCATGCGCCGTCGACGCTTTCGTGCTGATGGCCATCGGGTCGCAGGGTCCCGCAGCGATCGAGTTCGCTGCCCGGCACCCCGAGCGCCTCACCGGGCTCATCCTGTGTGACACCGTCGTCAGCGTGGCGTCGAGCTACCTCGGTGCCGCCCTCGAGACCCTGGCGGCGATGTCCGACATCGAGGCCGGGTCGGGTGTGCCGGTGCCGGTGGCGATGTTCGATCGGGCGGCGCCGGCGGTCGAGCTGGAAGCGTGGGCTGCTCTCGAGCGGGCGAATCGTCCGGTGGGCAAGAGCGTGACCCCGACCGTCCGCGCCATGCTGGAGTGGGACGCAAGGCCGCTGGCCGGAACCGTGGAGACGCCGACGCTGATCCTCTCGTCACGCAACCCGCAGATCGACTTCCTGGCGGAGGCACAGAAGCTCGCAACCGGAATCCCGACTGCCAAGTTGCAGCGTGTCGACGGAACGTTCGCCCCGTATGCCGCCGACGCCTCCCAGGTGCTGAGCGCGATCGCCGACCTCCTCGGCGCCGAACCGGGCGCCACACCGGCTCCTCCGGGCTTCAGGACCGTGGTGTTCACCGATGTCGTCGGATCCACCGAGTTCATTGAACGGGTGGGTGACGATGAGGGGCGCCGTGCGCTGCGAGCTGTGGAGCAGCTCGTCGCGCGGGTCGCCGCCGACCACGGCGGGAACGTCGTCAAGCAGCTCGGAGACGGTTCCCTCATATCGTTCCGCAGCAACGCAAACGCCTTGGCATTCGCCATTGCCCTCCAACGTCAGAGCGGAGCTCCGCTGCAGCTGCGCGTGGGAATGGCTGCCGGCGAGCCCATCGAGGAAGGCGACGACATTCACGGGGCGGTCGTGGCCCTGGCCAGCCGGGTCGCAGACATCGGTGGTGCAGGAGAGATCGTCGTCACCGATAGTGTGCACCAGCTTGCCCTGGGCAAGGGATATGCCTTTGCGCGGATCGGTGAGGTGCAGCTGAAGGGGTTCAGCGAGCCGACCACGGTGTGGAAGGTCATCCCCTGACGCCGCACGTCCCGCGTCCTCCGCCCCGACCGCTGGTACCCTTGCCCCGTCGATGACGCCCCGCGGGAGAGCGGTTCGGTCCGCGCCGATGGAGCAACCACCCGGGAAACTCGCAGGCACCAGGACCGCGGGGATGAGGCACCTCTGGAGAG
>CAYQZO010000067.1:0-8146 GCA_964421925.1 uncultured Acidimicrobiaceae bacterium | reverse complement strand
ACGTCGCGGCCGATGTCGAGCTTGAGGTCTGCATCCGACATGAGCAGCGCCTGGGCATCGGTGTTGACGGCGATGAATTCCACACCGCCGACGCCGGCCTCGATCATCCGGTTCAGGGCGTTGACACCGCCACAGCCCACGCCGACGACCTTGATCACCGCCAGGTAGGAGTGGGGGGTGTAGTTCATCTCATTCATCATCGTGGCCTCCACGAGGCAAGGTTAGCGCTCGGGTCGAGCCCTACGGTGTGTCTAAACCTCACCCTCAACTCGAACTTGAGGGTTGGGCCACCGCCGGGCGCCGCGGGGCGGTGACGTCGATGGCGCTGCCCGGGGGCAATCCGTAGGCGAGCAGACCGACAAGGGCGGCCGCCTTGCTGCGCATCTCGACGCCGCGCCCGAGGCGCACCTGGTAGCCGTCGACGGCGGCGTCGAGCAGGTCTTTCTGGCTGATCGTGACCGTCGTGACCGCGGCGAGCTCGGGGGGCAGCTGCCCGATGAACTCGAGCGCACCGGCGATCAACGGATCGTACAGGCGGTCACCGGGGGCAGCGGGGGTGGGATCCGCCACCACGATCACGGGCCAGGCCACGCTCTCCTCGAAGGGGGCGAGGACGTCCCCTCCCGCGGAGACCTGGGCCAGGCCACCGGCGATGGTGACCATCGCGACCGGAACGTGCTCGACGAGATCGATGGTCACCGTCCCCGGCCAGGTCACGTCGACCGCCGCCTCGGCCACCCAGGGATCGCCGAGCAGGGCCGTCTCGAGGGCGGCGGCGTCGACATCGACGGTGGGTATGCCGACGGCGATCCCGAGGGCGTCGACCACGGCCGAAGGATTGGAGCGCTCGGCACCGTTGATGCTGATCTCGTCCACCGACAGGAGCGGGGACCGGATCGCCCAGAAGGCGGCAGCGACAATCCCGAGCAGGGCGACACCGCCCAGGATCAGCCGAAGCCTGGTTCGGGCACGGCCCTCGGTGACGTTGTGGCGACGCAGCGCCATCCTCCGGTCCATCGTGTTCATTGCTCAACCTCCGGGTCGTCGAACTCACCGACAAAGCGAAGCTCGGGCACGAGGTCCACACCGACTCGCCCGGCAACGGCGGCGCGAACCGCGTGCACGAGCTCCCACACATCCTGAGCGGTTGCTCCCTTGTCCGCCACGAAGAAGTTGGCGTGGAGTTCGGAGACGGCCACCGAGCCGCGACGGTAGCCCTTGAGGCCAAGCGCGTCGATGATCCTCCCCGCAGAGTCGCCGGGCGGGTTCTTGAAGACCGATCCGGCGTTGAGGGTTCCCCCGGGCTGATGCTGCTTGCGCCATCGGGTGATGTCGCGCAGAAGCGCCTCACTCTCCTCGCGTGGTCGTTCCACCGTCGTGAAACGGGCGGCGAGCACGATCTCGTCGTCGCCGAGGTTCGAGTGGCGATAGCCGAGGTCGAGGTCGGCCGGAGTGCGGGCCGTGGTCGTCAGCGTGTGACGGTCGAGGACGATGGCGTGGTCGAGCCAGGTCGCCGTGTCCGACCCATGCCCTCCCGCGTTCATCCGCACCGCACCGCCCACCGATCCCGGAATGCCGACGAAGAACTCGAGCCCGCCCCTGTCGTGCTCGGCGGCGAACCGGGCCAGGCGGGGCAGCGCAACCCCCCCGCCTGCCGACACCACATACCCGTCCTCCATCGAGGCCTCGTTGAAGCGCCCGACGAGACGGATCACGAGGCCGGGGAACCCGCGGTCGGACACGACCAGGTTGCTCCCCCTGCCCAGCAAGAGAACCTCCTCACCGTTCGCCTCGGCGAGCACGGCGCGCAGCTCGGCTTCGTCGCCCACCTCGGCGAACCGGGCTGCGGGCCCGCCCACCTTGTACGTCGTGAACGCGGCCAGATCGACGTCGCGTCTGATCAGCTGCGCCGCGGTCTCGCTCACGGTCGTTCTCCCTCCACGAGCGATGGCCAGATGGAGGCAACGTCTCCCGCGCCCATCAGCACCACGGTGTCTCCGGCGGCGAGATCGGGGAGCAGCGCATCGGGTACATCGCTGAGGAACGGCACGTAGTCGACGATCCCCCCGGCGGCCGCCACGGCCTCGGCGACGATGCGTCCGGTGACCCCCGGTTGCGGCGCCTCCCCGGCGGCGAACACGTCGGTGACGATCACCCGGTCGGCGCCGGCGAGCGGCCGGCCGAACTCGGGCGCCAGGTCGGCGGTCCTGGTGTAGCGGTGCGGTTGGAACACCACCCACAGCCGGTTGTCGGTGCCCTGCCTCGCCGCGGTGATGGTGGCCCTCACCTCGGTGGGGTGGTGGGCGTAATCCTCGATGATGGTGAGTCCGTCCCGGCGCGCCTTGATCTCGAAGCGACGCCGGACCCCTGCGAATCCAGAGATCCCTTCGGCCAGGCAGCCGATGTCCATGCCGATCTCGGCAAGGAGCGCAACCACCCCGGCTGCGTTGGATGCGATGTGCCGTCCCGGCTGGGGCACGGACAGGTCGACCCCGCCCCCCGGTCCCTCCAGCCGGAACCCGACCCCGTCGGCGGTCTCGGTGATGTCGAGCATCCTCCACGCCGCCTCCGGTGCGGTCCCGTAGCCGATGACCGGGGCGCGCTCGGCGAGCCGGCGCACCCCGGCGTCGTCGATGCAACCGAGGACCGGTCCCGCCACGGCGCCGGCGACCTGGGCGAAGGCATCCTCCAGGGCTGCGACCGTTCCGTAGTGGTCGAGGTGGTCCGCCTCGATGTTGGTGACGAGTAGACCGTCCAGATGCAGATGACGGAAGGTACCGAACGCCTCGTCCGCCTCGAGGATGAGCAGATCGCGCTGGCCGAGGTGGGCGCCGGTGTTGAGGGCGGTCATCTCCCCGCCCACGATGAAGGACGGGTCGGCTCCGCAGGCGCGAGCCGCGGTCACCGCCATGGCCGTGCTGGTGGTTTTGCCATGCGTGCCGGCGAAGCCGATGGTGGGGAACGCATCGGTGAGGGCGTTGAGGAGCGCGGGGCGCCGCCACACGGTGAGACCGGCCTCGGCCGCTGCGGTCAGCTCGGGATCGCCGTCGGGCACCGCGGTCGACGCCACCACCAGGTCGGCCATGGTTGCCTCCTCCGGCCGGTGCCCCACCCAGGTGCGGACCCCGCTGTCGCCGAGAGCGTCGAGCACAGGGTTCGGCTTGAGGTCCGAGCCCGTGACCAGGTGCCCGAGCTGGGCGAGCAGCTTGGCGATCCCCGACATGCCCGCACCGCCCACGCCCACGACGTGGATCCGGGAGCGGCCGTCGAGAGAGAAGGGTGCCGGGTCAGCCACCGGCCACCTCCAGCACCGCGCCGGCGACGTCTTCGGTCGCATGCGGTCGCCCCACCGATGCCGCGGCTGCCGCCATCGAGGCCCGCTCGCCGTCATCGTCGAGCAGCCCGACGGCGCGCGGCACCACCGAGTCGATATCGCTCTGATCGATCACGGAACAGCCACCGGCAGCCTCCATTTCCGCCGCATTCTGGGCCTGGTAGCCCTTTCCGGCCGGGAGCGGTACCACGAGCGCGGGAGTCCCGGTGGCGGTGAGCTCGCTGATCGTCATCGCCCCGGCACGCGACACCACCAGATCGCTCGCCGCATAGAAGCGATCCATGTTCCCCTCATACGGCAGGGTGATCCATCGCTCCATGCCGGCGGAGCGCGCGGTCACCTCCTCGTAGTGGTCAGGCCCGGTGAGGTGGAGCACCGAGTGCCCTGCGACGAGTACTTCGTGGATGCCGTCGCCGAGAGCCGCATTGAGGGCGGCTGCGCCCTGACTGCCCCCGAACACACCGAGGACGCGGCGCTCGGGGTCGAGCCCGTAGGACGCGAGGGCGCCCTTGCGCACGCGGCTGCGGTCGAAGGACGCTATGGCGGGCACAAGCGGGTTGCCGCTCAGCGAGGACCCGCGCAGCCGCTCGAGCGTCAGCGGGAAGGCGACGAGGGTGCGCGCCGCCCGCCGCGAGGCCAGCCGGTTGGCCAACCCCGGCACCGCGTTCTGTTCGTGGATGACGACGGGATAGCCCGACCTCCCCGCGGCGAGCACAGCGGGGACGGTGACGTAGCCCCCGAAGGCGACCATCACCCCCCGGGCGCGACGGGCCAGCTCGTCGGCGATCCGGCGACCCGCCCGGCGTACCACTCCGGGAAGGGCGAGGTTGGCAGGCGACAGGGAACGACGCAGCCCGCGGATATCGAGCTCGACGAGCTCGTACCCTGCGGCCGGCACCGCATCGGCCTCGATCCGGTCGCCGCCGAAGAACACGATGTCGGCGCTGTCGACTCCCCGGCGCACGAGCTCGTCGGCGACGGCGAGCGCAGGAAACACGTGGCCACCGGTCCCGGCTGCAGCGAAGGCGTACGTCACGAGCCCTCGGCACGGGCGATGTTGACGAGGATGCCCACTGCGGCCAGGTTGACGAGCATGGCGTTCCCGCCCGCGGACACGAACGGGAGCGGCACACCGGTGATGGGGAGGGCTCCGACCACGCCCCCGACGTTGATGAGCGCCTGCAGCGAGAGCCAGCCGACGATCCCGACCGCGAGCAGCCGGCCGAACGTGTCGGGAGCGTTGAGGGCGATCTTGATCCCGATGAAGGCAAACACGGCGAAGAGCACGATCACGAGGGTCGCTCCCAGGAAGCCGATCTCCTCCCCGATGATGGCGAAGATGAAGTCGGTGTGGGCGTTGGGGAGGAACGACCATCGGGCCCGGCTGGCCCCGAGGCCGACGCCGAACCAGCCGCCTGTACCGAGGGCAACGAGGCTCTGCACCGCCTGGTGGCCGGTATCGAGTGGGTCGGCGAACGGGTCGAGGAACCCGGTGATGCGCTCCCTGCGGTAGTCGGTGAGGAACGCGCCGGCCACCGCCATGACCCCGCCGACCGTCGCCACGCCGGCCAGGTAGCCGACGGGCGCCGCCGAAGCCACCATCACGGCGAAGGCGGCGCCTCCGATCAGCAAGGTGGTGCCGTAGTCCGGCTGCACCACCAGGAGGAAGGCGACCGTTCCCACGATGGCACCCACCGGGACGACGAAATGGCCGAGCTCGCCCAAGAGATGGCGCTTCTTGGCAAGCACCGCGGCGAGCAGGATCACGGTGGCCAGCTTGGCGAGCTCGGATGGCTGGATGGTGAGCGGGCCGATCTCGATCCAACGCCTGGCTCCGCCGCGCACGTCCCCGAACAGCAAGGTGGCGACGAGCCCGGCGACGGCGGCGACGTAGATGGGCAGGGCGAACCGCTGATACGCCCGGTACGGGATCCGGGTGGTCACCACGAACGCGCCCAGGCCGAGCCCCACCCAGATCACCTGGCGCTTGATGTAGTAGAGGCTGTCTCCGAACTGCCGGATCGACACCACGGAGGATGCAGACAGCATGGCTCCGAGGCCCACGATGAGCAGCATGACGACGGGGACCATCAGCAGGATGGAGCGGCGCTCCCGAATCGCCACGGCGCTCAGTCTCCGCCGGCTGCGTCCTCCCGCTGCGCCTTGCTGCGTCCCGCGGATCCGGCTGGTGATGCTGGTCACTTGGCTACCCCCGATCCCTGGCGGGCGAGCTCGGCGAACCGATCCCCCCGCTCCTCGTACGAGTCGAACTGGTCGAAGCTTGCGCATCCGGGCGCCAGGAGCACGACATCGCCGGGGCGGGCGAACCGGGCCGCCGCCTCGACGGCGTCGTCGAACCTTTCGACGACGGTGCTCTCGGTCGAAGTGGCCGAGGCGATGCCGGGACCGGCCTCCCCGTAGCCGACCACGTGGCGCACGCTCGGCGCGACCATCCCGGCGAGATCGAGCCCCTTGTTGCGGCCACCGGCAATGAGGACCACCGATTCGTAGGCCGATGCCGCTGCCCTGGCTGCATGCGGATTGGTGGCCTTGGAGTCGTCGATCCAGGTGATGCCTGCCGACGAAGCGACCACCTGGCGGCGGTGGGACCCCGGGGAGAAGGCGGCGATGGCGCTCCCGATCCCGTCCCCGGTGGCACCGGCCTGGCCGGCGAGCACCGCGGCGAGGGCGAGGTCGACGAGGTACGAGGGATCCTCGGTGGGGAGCGGGTAGCGGAACTCGCCCACCACCAGCCGGTCTCCGTCGCGTCCGACGCCGCCCGGTGGGACCCGTGACCCGCTCGCGGGCACGAGGCGGGCCGTTGCTGCCGAAACGAGACCGGTCGCGCCCTCGTCGTCGGCGTCGTAGCCGAGGACTTCGCCCCCGGTCATGTGCTCGAAGATGCGCGCCTTGGCGTCGGCGTAGTCGGCGAACGTGCGGTGCCAATCCAGGTGGTCGGGGGCCAGATTGACGACGGCCGCCGCCGATGGATGGAAGCGGTCGATGAAGCGGAGCTGGAAGCTGGATGCCTCGACGACGACCACATCGACATCGGACCCGACCACCGTGCACACCGGGGTGCCGATGTTGCCGGCGGCCACCGAGTCGACTCCACTCGCAACGAGCATGGCGGCGGCCGTGGAGGTGACGGTGGTCTTGCCGTTCGTGCCGGTGACCGCCACGTACGGCACGTCCAGATTTCGGGTACCGAACTCGAGCTCGCTCCACACGGTGAGACCGGCGGCACCGGCGGCGGCGATCGGCGGGGCATGCTCGGGAACCCCGGGCGAGGTGATGACCAGGTCCACGCCGTCGAGCAGCGAGTCGTGCCACTCCCCCGCCGCCACCTGCACATCCTCGGAAGCGAGCCCTTCGACGACCGCATCGGACCGGTCGTAGAGGACGACGTCGTAGCCGAGGGAACGGGCCAGGCCGGCAGCGGCCCGTCCGCTGAGGGCGGCACCGATGATCAAGACCCTCATGGGACGAACCCTTCGACCGGGGTGTTGGCGACCCAGTCTCCGTAGAAGATGCCGATGCCGAGGGCGACCAGGATCCCGGCGAAGATCCACAGGCGCACGATCACAACCGTCTCCGGCCAGCCCTTGAGCTCGAAGTGGTGGTGAATGGGCGCCATGCGGAAGATCCGCTTCCCGAACACCCGGAAGGTGAACACCTGGCCGATGACCGAGAGCGTCTCCAACACGTAGAGCCCGCCGAGCACGATGAGGAGCAGCTGGGTGTTGGTGAGCAGGGCAAGGGCGGCGAGGGCGCCGCCGAGGGCCTGGGAGCCGGTGTCGCCCATGAAGATCTGTGCCGGTGGTGCGTTCCACCACAAGAAGGCGAGCGTTGCACCCATCAGCGCCGCCGCCAGCCGGGCAAGGTCGAAGGCGCCACCGGGATCGACGCCGTAGTACGCCAGGTCCATCCCCTGCTGGATCTGCCTGACCTGCCAGAAGGCGATCAGGACGAAGGCACCGAACACGAGTGCGCTCGATCCGGCGACGAGCCCGTCCAGGCCGTCGGTGAGGTTCACCGCGTTCGCCGCCGCGGTGAGCATGAACAGCACGAGCAGGAAGTAGAGGATCGGGCCGAGGTCGATGCCGAGCGGGCGCACGAAGGAGAGGTCGGTGGTGACGTCGATCATCTGGGCGACCCAGGCAAAGACCCCGGCGACGGCCAGCTGGCCGAGGAACTTCCAGCGCTTCGACAGCCCCTGGTTGTGCCCGGCGGCGTGCTTGACGTAGTCGTCGACGAACCCGATTGCCCCCATCCCGACGAAGGCGAACACGGCGAGGAAGCCCTCCGGCGCGAAGCCGTGCACGGTGAAGTCGAAGCCGGCACTCAGCGAGAACAGCTGGACGTGCGCCGCCAGATAGCCGAGGACGGCACCGAGGATGATGACTACCCCTCCCATCGTCGGGGTGCCGTGCTTGTGCATGTGGCCCTGCACGTCGTCCTGGATGAACTGACCGATGCTGCGATCCCTGAGGAAGCGGATGGCGAGCGGAGTGGTGAAGATGGTGAAGAAGAACGCAACGGCCGCCGCGATGAGGAGCTGAATCATGCGGGGGCCCCGTCCATCCGATGGGCCTCCTCGATCAACCGCACCGCGAGCTGCTCGAGACCGACGGCCCGCGACGCTTTGACCAGCACGACCGACCCTTCGTCGACGCCCTCGACCACCTGCTGGAAGGCGGCAGCCTGATCCCGCACGTTCCGCCCCCCTGCAGCGTCGGCCAGGCCGTGGTCCGCTCCAACGGTGATGACCTCGAAGCCGAGGAGGCGGGCGGTCCGGCCGACGCGGGCATG